>CAMTOK010000036.1 GCA_947074115.1 uncultured Erysipelotrichaceae bacterium
AAAAGACAACGATTATGTATTGTCGTTGTCTTTTGATAAAACCATGATTATATCCTGGTTGTTATGAATAACTGCTTCTTCTTGTTCAATTTGATTTGAGACACATAATGGGTCATTGAAATTCAATTGATAATCGTTAAGATTATAGGCACAACCTGAAATGGAAAGTATTGTTTCTTCAATTGCGAAAAATGAAAGATAAGTATAATTATTCTTTTTTATTCGATGTTGACCACCCTTAAGGAGGGTAATACAATTCCAATCATCATATAAGCGAATAGTACATGCTCGGTACTTCTTTAATAGTGAGAGAACCGCAAGAAAATGATCCATTCTCTTTTGAGTAACGCCATAGATATCTATCTCATCGTAGCCATGTTCAATAGCGTACATAACACCGAGTTCAGTATCCGTGTAATCTTTACGTTTGGGATGTTTTAAAATCTCACATGTCACTTCGTTCAATGTTTGATCTATTGAATCAAAATCTCCGATCAATACAATTGGTTCTATGCCTTGATTTTTAAGATGCGTATATCCGCGATCGACCGCAATATAGTGACATTCACGATCAAGAACTGGACCTGAATCTATTGCACTATAGATCCCAATTTTCATCGTAAACTTTTAACCGCTTCTTTTCTATCTGTGTTATTGAAGATATAACTTCCCGCTACCAATACATCTACACCAGCTTCTACAGCTTGTTTACCTGTTTCTGCATTAATACCACCATCAATCTCAATGACATAATGATAGTCTTTTTGTAAAGCTTTAAGTTCTTTAACTTTATCTAGAGATGTTGGTTGGAATGATTGTCCTCCAAAACCAGGTTCTACACTCATAATTAATACCAATTCTAAATCATTTAAAAATGGTTTAAGTACATCTACAGGCGTATTTGGTTTTATACTGATACCAGCATCTACACCAGCTTCATGAATATGTTTGATTAAATCATGAATCTCTTCTGTTGACTCTAACGCCTCATAATGGAATGTGATAAGAGATGCTCCATTTTTAATAAATTCATCAACATATTGTTGAGGGGAACTGATCATTAAGTGAACATCTAAGTAAAGATCTGTCACTTTTTTAACATCTCCTAAAATACTATATCCAAATGAGATGTTTGGGACAAAATGTCCATCCATAACATCATAATGTAACCATTCAACACCTGCATCAGTTACCGATTGTATTTCAGTATCAAGGCAGGCAAAATTTGCCGATAATAACGACGGTGAAATCTTAACCATACTTCTTCTCCTTTAATTCTTTTGCTTCTTTTAAAAATGATAAATAGTGTTCATATCTTTCTTTTGATATATCATCATTTTCAACAGCTTCTTTTACTGCACATTTAGGTTCACTGTCGTGAAGACATCCCCTAAATTTACATTTTGTTGATAATTCTCTAAAATCATGATAGCTAACTGCTACATCTAATGGTTCTAAGTTTAAATCAAGAGAAGAAAATCCTGGTGTATCCGCAATATAACCGCCATACATTCTCATCAACTCGACATGTCTTGTTGTATGTTTCCCTCTTCCTAAAGCTTTTGAAATTTCATTTGTTTCTATGTTTAATTTAAGATCTAATGAATTTAATAAACTTGATTTTCCTACTCCACTTTGACCAGTGACAACTGTCATATTATCTTTTAAATCTGCTTTAATTAAATCTAATCCGATGCCTTTTTTAGAACAAATGTATCTAATAATATACCCTGCTCTTTCATAAGGCAACATGATTCTTTTGATTTCTTCTTCATCAACCAAATCCATTTTTGTTATACAAATAATTGGTTGAATGAATTCACTTTCTATTAAAACAAGAAAACGATCTAACAATAATAAGTTAAGATCGGGTTCCTTGGCTGAAAAGACAAGCAGTGCTTGATCAACATTACTAATAGGAGGTCTTATCAGTTCATTTCTTCTTTCATGGATTGCCATGACATATCCATCATTATCGTCCTCTATTGTAAAATCACAGATATCACCTACTAATGGTTTTAAATCTATGTTTCTAAATTTTCCTCTGGCACGACAAGTATGGACAATACCATCACATTCAACGTAATAAAATCCTGATAAAGCTTTAATAATTCTCCCTGTTTTCATAATGTTCCTTTCAAAATATTCAATTATCCAGCGACATCTGGATTGTCTGTTTGGTTATTTTCATCTACCGGTGGTGTAATCACCGGGATATGATCATAATATTCCAATGTTATTGTTTCACCTTTTCGTGTCACTTCACTAAATGCTTCTAACGATTGGTTAATAACAACATTAATTTTCATTGAGTTTATGACATCTTCACTCGTTGGAGCTGGTAATACACTTAATATAACAACAAAACCACTTTCTTCTAAAATTGCTTTTGCTCGGTCTATATTTTGACCATATACATTTGGAACAATTTGTTTGTATCCTTTTGATACAGTTAACGTAATACGTTTACTTGCAGAATTAGGTTCAACTTTTGTTCCTTCGCTCAATGATTGAGCGATAATACTTCCCTCAGTTTGATCACTCGATTCTTCAATCTTAGTCACTGTAAATCCTAAAGTAATTAATTTTGCTTCTACACTTTCAAAAGTTTGACCAACAAAGTTCTCAATTATAATAAATTTTCCTGAAGAAACTGTTAAAGTGACTTTATCACCTTTTCTTACCGCTGTTCCTGAAATAGGATCAGTAGAGATAACAAGTCCTTCATCACTGTCACTCACTTCATAAATAATATTATTTTGGTCTACTTTTAGTCCCTTATTTTCTAAATGACTAATTGCGTTTTCTTGAGTAAATGATGTGACATTTGGCATTGAGAATGTATTTGATGGTTTTAAGAAAATAAAGAAGATTGTTAAGAACAATGCTGCCGCTATAAGAAGTGAACTGATCATAATAATAAAATTCTTTTTCTTATAAAACGGAATTTCCTCTTCTTCTTCAACCTGTACAATTGGTTGTGTTGTTTGTGTAAAGAATGCTTTGTCATCAGCGACAATAGTCTTTTCTTCACTTGTTTCAACATGAGTAAAGACTAATTTTTCTTCATTTTCTCTTAGTAAACATGTTGATAAATCTTCTAACATTTCATCAACTGTTAAATATCTATCTTTTACATTTTTAGCAGTTGCTTTAATGATAATATTTTCTATTGATTGAGGGATAAACTGATTGAACTCTCTCACAGATGGTAATTCATCTCTCATATGTTTTAAAGCAATATTAACAGGAGATTCACCATTAAACGGTACTTCACCTTTTAACAATTCATAGAATACAATTCCTAATGCATAGATATCACTTTGAGGTGTTGCTTTTTCACCTCTTGCGATTTCTGGCGCAAGGTAGTGTAATGATCCCATGATTGTATCTGTTTGAGTGACTTGTGAAAGCGATTGAATAGATGCAATTCCAAAGTCACCAATTTTAACAACACCACTGTCTGTTACCATAATATTTTGTGGTTTAAGATCTCGGTGGATAATACCCATTGAGTGAGCTTTCGCAGTTGCACTTGCAACTTGCTTCATAATATCGACTGCTTCTACATAATGAAGAGCCCCTCTTTTATGAATTAGCTCTTTTAATGTTTGTCCCGGAACATACTCCATGACAATATAATAGTCATCATTTTCTTGTCCAACATCATATATTTCAACTATATTTTTATGTGATAATGAAGCTACCGCACTGGCTTCACGATGAAATCTTGTAATATAAACAGGGTCACCTGTCAATGATGATCTCATTAATTTAACTGCAACGACACGATTTAAAATAACATCTTGTGCCAAGTAAACATCTGCCATTCCGCCTTGACCAATTAATTTTGTTAATTCGTAACGTCCTGCAACGATTCTATTAATTTGACTCATTCTCCCGCTCCTTTTCTCGATATTAAGGCAAGTCCAATATTGTCCCTACCTCCATATATTTTTGCTTCTTTTACTAAACGATTTCCCTTGTCTTTTAATTCTATATCTTCCCCTAAGATATCAATAATTTGTTGATTTGTTAATGAGTTATACAAGCCATCAGAACAGATCAATATATCCTCATCATGCATTTCTATTTCAATATAAGATTCGTTAACCAAATCACTTACGCCAACAGCTTGGACCAACATGTTTTTCTTTGGATGATGAATTGCCTCTTCAGCAGTAATCGATCCAGCATCAACCAAAGCATTAACCAACGTATCATCACGCGTTAATTGATTTAATTGACGTTGACTCACAAGATAAGCACGCGAGTCACCGACATGCGAGACAAAAAGAACATCTCCAACTAGTAATGCGACAACGAGAGTTGTCCCCATTCCATGCAAATCAAAATCTTCTTGACTTTTTTTATTCAATAAACGATTGACATCAAGGATCACTTGATGCAACCATTCTTGAACATATTCCTTTTGAGTAAATGGTTTAGCTTCTTTATATTGTTTGATAATATATTCCCCTGTTAATAGTGATGCCACTTCTCCAGCCTTATGGCCACCCATTCCATCACAAAGTACAACGATTGCTTCATTTTCTTTTTGATAATAAGAGACATAATCTTGATTGACCGTTCTCTGATTACCTATGTCACACATCGTAACGACTTTCATTCTACCCCTCCTTTTTCATTCTTAATTGACCACACGCTCCATCTATATCGCGTCCATGTTCCTTTCTTTCCGTTACATTAATCTTAAGTCTGATCAACTCATCCTTAAATGCATCAACACTCGTTCTTAATGATTGTTGATAGCCATGCTCATCAACATTATTATATGGAATTAAATTAACGTATACATTTAATCCTCTTAAATAATGTGCTAATTGTCTTGCATGAATTAATTCATCATTGATCCCTCTTAATAATATGTATTCAATCGTCACACGACGATTTGTCTTCTCTATGTATGATTGAATTGCTGCTCTAAGTTCGTCCATTGGATGAACTTTATTGATTGGCATTAACTGATCTCTTATTTCATCATTAGGTGCATGTAGTGAAATAGCTAAGTTAATTTGAATACCTTCATTTGCGTAATCAGCAATACGTTTTGTTAAACCACAAGTTGAAACAGTAATGTGTCTCGCTCCAATTGCTAGTCCTTTTGGATGATTAATTATTCTAATAAAGTCCATCAAATGATCATAATTATCAAAAGGTTCACCAATTCCCATAACAACGACATGAGTTATTGTTTCTCCAAGATCATTTCCAACAGTCATAACTTGGTTGACAATTTCAGCTGTTGTGAGGTTTCTTTTTTTCTTTAATAAACCACTTGCACAAAATTGACATCCCATATTACATCCTAATTGACTTGTGACACATAAACTCTTTCCATAAGGATGTGTCATTAAAACAGTCTCGATATATCCATCTTCTACTTTAAATAAGTATTTGACAGTACCGTCTTGACTTCTTTGTTTTTGACTTATTTCAAGCGGAGATAATGTATAAGTTTGTTTTAGTAATTCTCTTAATCCTTGAGATAAGTTCGTCATGTCATCAAATGATGTGACATGTTTTCTATATAGCCATTCAAAGACTTGAGATGTTCTAAATTTCTTTTCTCCAAGTTCTAAGAATTCTTTTTCCATATTGTCTAGTGTTAAATCATAAATCGATTTCATATTACAGTTCCTTTTCTAATAAACACATATAAAAGCCATCACTATGATATTCAAAAGGAAGAATTGTTTTTTCTTCTATGATTTGCATATCAGGATATTTCTTTATAAATTCACGTATTTGTTTTTCATTTTCTTTTTTATTTATAGTACAAGTACTATAAACCATTCTACCATTTTTTTTCAATAAAACATATGCATTTTCCAATAATTTAGCCTGTATTTGGATAATTTCATCCATTGCGGATGAATCATTATATTTGATTTCAGGTTTTCTAGATAAAACACCTAACCCACTACAAGGAGCATCACATAAGATTTTATCAAAATGTTCAGCAGCATATTGAGTAGCAAGTGTTGTTGAATCTTGAACTCTCATTGTGACGTTCGTAATACCTAAACGTTCTGTTTGTTGTTCAACAAGTTTTGCTTTATGATCATAAATATCATAAGCTTCTATATGACCACCATTCTTCATCAGCATTGCCATATGCGTCGTTTTACTTCCTGGTGCAGCACACATATCAAGAACCAAATCATCTTCTGTTGGATTTAACAAGCGTGCAATGCACTGGCTTGATTCATCTTGTATAGTTATCAAACCATTTTGAAATGCATCACTATGCGCTATGTTTCCACCTTTATAATACACAGCATCTTCTGCTAAGCGTCCTGGTTCGAACAACGGATCTAATAGAATATCTTCTCTTGTTGTTTTTAATAAGTTAACTCTAGCTGTTTTTAAAGGAATTTCATTATTTGAATGACAGATTTTTTTTGTTGTTTCTAAATCATATTGTTTAATTAACATATTGACTAACCATAAAGGATGACTTGTTTCAATACTTAATCTTTCTCTTTCATCTAAAGATGATAAATCATACTCTTTTTTAAATGCTTGATTTAATACTGCATTAATAAATTGAGACGTTTTCATTCCTTTTTTCTTTTTTGCGATTTTTACTGCTTCATTGACAATCGCGTAATCAGGAATTTGATTTAAAAAGATATGTTGATATAAACTCATTAATAACAACATTTTTTCAAATGATTTTACTCTTTGATTCGTATTTTGTTTTAATATATATTCTAAATAAAGCATGTGTTGTACTGTTCCATAAACACAATGCGTTATAAAGTCTTTTTGTTCTTTTCTTAAATCGTAGTGATTAAAATATTGATTTAATGTGAGATTTAAATAACTCCCTTCTGTTTTGTACTTCAATAGTATTTCTAACGCTAATTCTCTTTCCATATTTATATTTGAGTGTAGGGATTTAAATCACACACAACACTCACCTTTCCATTATTCTTTCTATTATAATAATCATTGACTCTCTCTAGTAAAGATAATACATGTTTTGAATCAATAAATTTAATAAGTATTCTTTCTCTATACATATAATTAATTTTATGTATCCCACTTGGTGCTGGTCCGAGGACTTGAATTCGCTCACCATTTTGTTTTAAATAATGAACAATATCCAAACCTGTTTGATGTGCCAATGTTTCATCTTTTGATTGGATCAATAAACTGATCAAATGACAATAAGGTGGATACATGAGTTTTTGCCTATATAACATTTCTTTTTTATAGAACTCTTCATAATTTTGATTGGCAGATGAAACAATTGCGTAGTGATCAGGGTTATATGTTTGAATATAAACCGTTCCAGTACGATCTCCTCTCCCGCTTCTTCCAGCGACTTGGGTTATCAATTGAAATGTTCTTTCACTTGAACGAAAGTCAGGGATATTAAGAGTAATATCTGCATTCAAAACACCAACAAGGGTAACATTTTCAAAATCTAGTCCTTTTGCGATCATTTGAGTTCCTAAAAGGATATCAATTTTATGGTCTTCAAAATCCTTTAATATGCGCTGATGCTCATTTTTTTTCGCTGTTGTGTCATTATCAAAACGTTGAATCCGTGATTGTGGAAAAATGAGTTGAAGTTCTTCTTCTAATTTTTGTGTCCCACTTCCAACTAATTTTAAAGATGATTGTTGGCACGTTGGACAACGATAAGGCATTTTCATTCGGTAATCACAATAATGACATTTAAGTTCATTATCAAATTTATGATATGTAAGTGATACATCGCAATGAGGACATTTTATCACTGTTTGGCAATCCAAACATGTGACAAATGATGAATAACCCCTTTTATTAAGCAGTAATATGATTTGTTCTTTTTTCTCCAAGGTTTGATTCATTGATAATTTTAAATCCCTAGAGATCATAGAGTAATTCTTTGATTTGATTTCTCTTGTCATATCAACGATATGACATGTAGGAAGCGGATTATTGTGTACACGTGCCTTCATTTGATAAAGGTCGTATATGCCTTTTTGAGCTCTGGTATAACTTTCTAGTGAAGGCGTTGCACTCCCTAGGACCAGTTTGGCATGATGGTAATCAGCACGTTGTTTCGCTATTTGATGTGTATAATAACGTGGTTGACTTTCTTGTTTATAACTCGAATCATGTTCTTCATCGAGAATAATAAGACCAATATGATCAAGTGGCGCAAATATTGCTGACCTCGCTCCAACAACAATATCAACTTCTTGACGTTTGATTCGTCTATATTCATCATATCGTTCACCCTGTGATAATCTTGAATGCAAAATCGCAACAGATGATGAGAATTCAGCCTTAAAAATATTGACCATCATAGGCGTTAATGATATTTCTGGAACCAACATAATCACTTGCTTCTTTTGTTGTAACATTTGTTTTGTAAGTTCAATGTAAATTCTTGTTTTTCCTGATCCAGTCACCCCATGAATAAGAGAGACTGTTTTTTGTGATTCTATTATATGATCAACAATATATTGTTGTTGTGGTTTTAATGGTTGTGTTTGTTTTTCTTTTTCTAATGATAAAGGTGTTCTATATACCTCTTCTTCATAATAGGTTATTAAACCTTCACTGACCAATCCATCTAAAATCCCTTTTGAATAAGGAATATCCTTTACAAAAAGGTCATCATGTTCTTTCAAATATAATAAACATTCCTGTCTTTTACTTGTTTTAGATTGATGATTACCAATAACCTTGACTTTCTTTAATGTCTTAATTTGTGTTGAATTGGTAGTTGCAGGTTTTAATTGGCTTGGTAGCATTGCCTGTAAACATGCAATACGTGATGAGAATGTTAATTTAGCCATATAGAGAGCGAGTTCATGAAGTTCTTTTGATAATAAAGGTTCCTCATCTATGACAGATTGAATAAATGAATATTTAAATCCTGCTTTTGATTCTAATTGTTCTTTCGTTTCATCTGTTTCACTACAAGATTCTACGTATCCAATACAGTTTTGTCGTCCAAAAGCAACACGTACACGAACACCATGCAAAATTGGTTCATTCGATAAATAATCAAAGGTCATATCTAATTTTTGAACAGGATGTTCAATCAAAACACTCACTATATACATTCCCTCACCGCCTTTTCATTATTTTACCATAAGATTGCTTTTGTGAATAGAAAAAGGATACATACGTATCCCCTAGACGTGATTTCTAATGATTTTTGCGATAGCGTCTTTTGCGGCTAAAACATCATCATTTTCTACAACATATTTATATTCGTCTTTTGTTGCGATTTCTTTAGAAGCTTTATCTAAACGTTCTTTAACGACATCCTCTGATTCAGTACGTCTTCCTCTTATACGTCTTTCTAATTCTTCAAATGAAGGTGGTACTAAAAATATTGTTAATGCATCTTGGCATTTCTTCATAACTTGAAGCGCACCTTGCACTTCAATTTCTAAAACAACATTCTTCCCTTGTTCTAATAATTCATCAACATGAAACTTTGGCGTTCCATAATAATTTCCTACGAATTGAGCATATTCTAATAACTCATCGTTATGTATTCTCTCTTTAAAATCATCCTCTTCAACAAAGAAGTAATCAACACCATCAACTTCCCCTGGTCTTGGTTTTCTCGTCGTCATAGATATTGAATACGATAAATTTAAAGATTCATCTTTAAATAATTCCTGACGTACAGTCCCTTTTCCTACGCCACTTGGTCCTGATAAAATAATTAACAAACCCTTCTTCACTCTCTACACCACCTTATTTCTAATATAATATATGAACATAAGTTTAATGTCAATTCTTTTTCTTTTATGTTATACTAGTGAAGGTGATAAAAATGGCTTATGATGGAATCGTGATGTCTCAAGTCGTCCAAGACATCTCAAATACAATTAAAGGTGGACGCATTAATAAAATTTATCAGATTTCTCAATATGAAATGTTATTTCAAGTGAGAGCTCAATCTAAAAATATGAAACTTCTTGTCTCAATACATCCAATGTATGCAAGAGTTCAATTAACAACATTATCTTATCCAACACCACAAGTTCCTAATGCATTAACTATGTTATTTAGAAAGCACTTAGAAGGCGCTTGGATAGAAAGCATTGAACAAGTTGAATTAGATCGTATTATACAAATAAACTTATACGGAAGAAATGAACTTCAAGATGTTAAACAATATCATATGTATATTGAAATTATGGGAAGACATTCTAATATGATTTTAACAAATGAAGATAATAAAATCTTA
This sequence comes from uncultured Erysipelotrichaceae bacterium, assembly GCA_947074115.1. Taxonomy (GTDB): domain Bacteria; phylum Bacillota_I; class Bacilli_A; order Erysipelotrichales; family Coprobacillaceae; genus CAMTOK01. The sequence goes on from CAMTOK010000036.1 coordinate 10,235, forward strand.
GAATGTTTAAAACGTGTCCCACCTTATTTAAGTCAAACCAGAACATTACAACCTGGTGGGACTTATCAATTTCCTCCAATGAAGGATAAAAGAAATCCATACTTAGAAACTGAAGCAGATATAAACTCTATTCAAAATGTTTATCAAGGGTTTTCTCCTGAATTAAGTAGAGAAGTAGAATATCGAATGAAAAGCGGACAAACATTTCAAGACATTATGAATGAGTGTGCTCATAGCGAGAGCATTTATATTCATCATGAAAACAACAAAGAAACTTTTCATATAATTGAATTAAAACATATTGGAGAAGCAATAAATAAACTTCCTTTTACTCAAGGTTTTGATGATTTTTATGGTCAAAAAGATGAAAAAGATCGTATTAAACAACAAACTCAAGATTTATCTCGTTATATAACTAATGAATATGATCGAAATATTAATAAATTAGAAAAACTTAAGACAACTTTATTAGATAATCAAGATAGTGATGATTTGAGGGTTAAGGGTGAATTGTTATATTCTCACCTCCATCTCATTCAAAAAGGAATGTCTTCTGTTGATGTGGTGAATTATTATAATAATGAAACACTCACTATTGATTTAGATCCTAGAAGAGGTCCTAAAGAAAATGCTCAAAGATATTTTCATTTATATCAGAAAAATAAAAACTCTATTGAGCATTTACAACAACAAATTTCAATTGTTTCAGAAGAATTAGATTATTTTGATTCATTAAAAACAATGATCTCTCAAGCGTCATATTATGACGCTATTGAAATTAAGGAAGAATTAGAAATTCAAGGTTATTTAAAAAAGAAAATAACAAAACAAGCAAAGAAAAAGAAAAAGCCACATATTATGAAATATGTGACAACTGCTGGTGTTGAAATCTATGTAGGTAAAAATAATCTTCAAAATGATTATCTTACCTTTAAACTGGCATCTAAGAATGACACTTGGTTTCACGCTAAAGATATGCCAGGAAGTCATGTTGTTGTGCATAGCGAGAATTTGGATGAATTTACGATACGACTTGCTAGCAAGATCGCAGCGTTTTATTCGAAAGGCCGATTGAGTTCATCGGTTCCTGTTAATTACACTCAAATAAAGAACTTGAAGAAGCCAGCCCATGGTAAACCTGGGCAAGTCATTCTTCAAAATTATTCTACTATTTATATTGATCCTGACGATCAATTTTTAAACGATATTAACGTCTGCATTGACAATTGCAGTAAGGATTAAACCCAGGAGCACAATTCATTTGTCCATTTCCTGGTACGTTCCCTTGTTGACCATTTCCAGGCATATTTCCTGGTACGTTTACATAGCTGTATTCATATTTTGGATAGTATACTGGGTAGTACATACAACGGTTAACACGTCTGCATTCGATTGGGCAAATTACTGGTTGTGGAACTGGAGTAACTTGTTGTGAAATACAAACTTTTTTTGGAGCAACGATAGGTTGAGGCCTAGGGCACCCTCCCATAAAATTGTTGTTCATTGGACCGCATCCATGAGGAGCTTTCGTTTTAACGATTTCTTCTTCTTTAATGCTCATGTCTGTAAACATAACGTTTTCATTAAACATAATATCCCTCCTTCAACATATACTATGAAGTTTGTAGAAATGTGTATAGGCAAAAGAAAGGTGATGACATGAAATTTATAACTTGGAATCCTTGTGATGAAATTGAAGCATTTACGACCTGCTCATATGATCAAGGAAGAAATATGAATATGAGTTTTTACGCTCAAGACAGTGAGACTGTTTTAGAGGTAAGAAAAGATTTAGTTAACTCTTTAAATACAACATTTGATAAGATGGTCGCAACCCATCAACAACACACGACACGATTCATTGAAGTATCACATCTCGATGGTGGTAAAGGGATTACTAATAAAGAGACTGCAATCGAAGCATATGACGCTATGTATACAAAAGATAGTGATTTGTGGTTACTTAGTTTTCACGCTGATTGTACCCCTGTATTATTATATGCCCCTGATAAAAAGATTGTTGCCGAAATTCACTCTGGGTGGGTAGGAACAGTGAAAGAGATTGTTAATAAAACGCTACACCATTTAATTCAACAAGAATTATGTGATCCCTCTCTCATGTATGCATATATTGGACCCTGCCTATCGCAAAAGAATTTTCAGGCACAAGATGATATTATCAATCAAGTAAAAGAGATGTCTTTTGATACATCATCCTTCTATCAACAAAATAAAGATGGATCATATCAATTAGATAATAAAGGACTCGTTTTACAACAATTATTAAATAATCATTTATCTAGAGAAAATATTACAGTCAGTCCCTATTGTACATTTGATGAAGAAGAACTTTTCTTCTCTTATCGAAGAAACAAAACAGCGGATCGTAATGTGACGCTAATTAGACGAAAATAGGAGCAATCATTTGATTGCTCCTTTTATATGTCTTTCCATTGGTATAGGATGATTATTTAATATGCGTTTCATGATATAGGGAACAGTTTTGATAACATGACTTGGGATCACCGTATATTGCTCTTGAGCAATATAATCACCTGCATATCCGTGAATAAAAACACCTAACCGTGCCGCATCAAGACAGCTATATCCTTGTGCAAGTAACGATGCAATAATACCTGATAAAACATCACCCATACCTGCAACTGCCATCGCTTTATTACCAGCTTTAATACGATATGAATTCACACCATCCGTCACAATCGTAAGTGGCCCTTTTAAAACTAGGACGACATTATACATTTTCGCAAAATCTTTTGCGATTGATAAAACATCATCACTCATAGTATGGGTTAACCTTTTAAATTCACCTAAATGAGGGGTTAATATCGTATTATGTTGTCTCTCTTTTAACCACTCCATATGTCTTGATAAGAGTGTCAATGCATCAGCATCAATTAATAATGGTTGATGTGAAGTCAGGATTATATGTTGACATAATGCTTCAGCTTCTTCATTTAACCCAATTCCACAACCAAGAAGAATCGATTGATACTTTGTTAATGAATCATAATTAAACTCTGAACGATCATGAAATAAAACCTCTGGAGATGTTGTTAAAATAAATTGTTTAATTTCAGGCACTGTAATCAAATCCGTATAACCAGCACCACTCACCAAACATGAATGTGTACATAACAAGGATGCCCCAGGATATTGTTGACTCCCTGCAAAGATTGCACAGCGACCTTGTGTTCCTTTATGATTAAAAAAATCTCTTTCTCGAATGAGTGAAGATATATGAACGAATGTATCTAAGTTGTACAAACCGACTTCATTTTCAATACCAGGGAAACCTAAATCCTCTATTATAACCATACCAGTATATTTTTTAGAGTGTGGAAACAAAAAGGCATCTTTCATCGCAACAAATGTAATTGTTTTTGTTGCTTGAACACACTCACTAAACGGTATACCTGTATTACAATTTAAACCACTAGGTATATCTATTGAGATCACTGTTTTATTATGCATTGCATTCAAACAACGGATTACTGAAATGACATCACTTAATGGTGCTCTATTTAACCCTGTACCAAATATCCCATCAATAATAAGATCACAACGCTCAATACAGTTTAATAAGTAATCTTTCATTTCTGGTGTATAGTGTGTCACTTTAATCGGTGATTTCTGTACTTTTTCATAATAGAAAAGAAAACCTGGTGATGCACGATTGAGATCACCAACAATAAATAGATCTATATGTTTATTTTGACATTGGTCAACCAAAGCGAGTGCATCAGCTCCATTGTTTCCTACACCAGCAACTATACATAAACGCTCATACTGTGATACATGTCTTAATAACGTCAATGACGCAATATGAATTAAATCTTCTATAAGATATCCCTTATCTAATAGTTTAAGATCATAATCTCTCATTAATTTTTGACTCGCTATATACATAAAGAATTCCTCCTTCCTATAGTATAGCACAAAAAAAGGATAGATTTACATCTATCCTACTCTTCCTCCACTTGTATAGTGATTTGCCCAATATCCACTATTTAAACTACTGATGATAACACCAGATTTTTCATTAGCGGCATGCACAAAACGTCCATTACCAATATAGATTCCGACATGGGTAATTCCTCTTCCACCAGTTGTTCCACTGAAGAAGACCAAATCCCCTGTTCTTAATTGTGATTTCGAGATTCTTTTCGATGCAGAGTATTGAGCTGCTGCAGTTCTTGGAATTGAAATTCCATGTCTCTTATAAGACCATTGGGTTAATCCTGAACAGTCAAATGCATTTGGTCCAGTTGCTCCCCACACATAACGTGCTCCAACACGGCTTAATGCCGTAGATGCAATTGCAGATTTACTTGATACTGGTTTTTCAACCGTAACAGTTAATTTCTTAGTAGACGTATTTCCTGAAGTATCTGTTGACGTATATGTGACTGTATATTTACCTGCTGTTGCAGTATTAACAGTACCAGAGATTGAGACTTTAGAAGTGATATCTCCATCATAGTTGTCAATTGCACTCTTTAAATACGTTTTTGCATTAAATGAAGCGCCAACTAATATTGTTACACTTGAACGTGTTAACTGTAAATTCGGTGCACTAATGTCTTTAACATGTACTGTTAAAGGTGCTTCACTCACATTTCCTGATGAATCCGTTGCAATGATGTTAAGTTGAGTTGTACCAATTGTTTTCGTATCAACCTTACCTTCTACTTTAATAGATGAAACAACTTTGTCATAATTATCAGTAATTGAAACATGATCCGTATATTTGAATGTAGATCCGTAGTTGACTGTAACAGATTGTCCTTTCTTATAAGAAATAACAGGAGCTGTTGTATCAGATACGAAGAATTCAAATGTTTCTCTAGCAGTATTTCCAACACCATCAGTCGCTGTGATTTGAAGTGTTTGTGTACCCATTTTTGAGACATCTAATTCTTTGTCAGTTTCAATAAATGTTGAAACATCACCATCTACATTATCAATTGCTTGAATATAATTGCTTATTAATTTGCTACCGTTGACTTCAACATCGACAACATAACCATTACTATCACCTTTTGGTGAAATAACTGGAGCAGTCTTATCGACAACCTCAACCAAAACTGATTTTGTTGCTGAGTTTGAGAATAAATCTGTCGCTGTTACTGGAACACTATATGTTCCTAATTGGTAAGGGTCGTAACCCCCGTCATCTATGTCGACCGTTATTGCTTGAAATGAATCACGGTTATCAGTAATTGTAAAGATTTCTTTATCTAATTCTGTTCCGTAAAGAACTTCAACTCTATTTGATTCGATCACAGGTGCTTCTCTATCGACTGCTGCATAACCAACCAAACCAAAGGCAGCTATACATAACATCGGGATAAACATCGCTTTACGATTCAAAACATGTTCATGTAAATTCTCACGAAGAATTTCTTTAATATTACTTTCCATTCGTTTCCTCCTTTCAATAACATACAAATATATTATAAAGGACATCACTCTAAATGTCTAGGTATTTCTTAAGAAATTCTTAAGAAACTAAAATAACGTCCTTTATATCGACATATTTTAACTTTGATAATTTTTACCAATTATAAAACGGACAAAATTAGACATAATTTTGAGTTAAACTCATAAGATAAAAAAGAAGGAGAATATTATGGTCATTTACTTTACCCTCTATAGTTTTCTTGGTTTTTTCATACAATCTATTTTTTTCTCTATTAAAGATAAAAAGTTAAGAATTTGTGGATTTTTATATGGTCCCTATATACCAACATGGGGATTTGCGGCAGTATTACTTTTGTTTATTCAACCAATTTTTTTAGCATCGCCAATCTGTGGGATTATTCTAGGTGCTCTTTTTTTAACTTCATTACAATACTACACATATAATTTCGTTGATAAAAACTTTCATATTAAACTCTGGGATTATTCAAATCACAAATATAATATTAATGGGAAAACTGATTTAAGGTGTATTGTTTTTTTTCTATTTGTCTCTTATTTTTTCTTAACTTTTATCCATCCTGCTGTATCTTCTGTTTTTCTTGATAATGATATCAATACAATACTTGCATTACTCTTTTTAACTATTATGTTAAAAGATTATTTTATTCATTTGCAAAAACAAGAAAACAAAAAGAGGCTTGATCTACATTGATCAAGTCTCTTTCATTATCCTAAATATGCTTCTTTAACTTTACTATTACTTGCGACTTCATGCGCTGGTCCTGATACAGTTATATCTCCTGTTTCTAAAACATAAGCACGATCTGCAATCGATAAAGCCTTGTTTGCATTTTGTTCAACAAGAAGAACTGTTACACCATCTTTGTTGATTTCTTTAAT
>CAMTOK010000037.1 GCA_947074115.1 uncultured Erysipelotrichaceae bacterium
CACCAATATGTTGTGCAACTTCAACTGTTAAGGATTCACCTTGGTTGTCAATTTTAATTGCTGTATTCAATGCAGGTAAACTATCTGAATTGAATGCGATGTCAACAACTGGTCCAACGGCACGGACTACTTTTCCAATATTTTGTGACATATGGCACCTCCTTGTTATTGAGCATTTGCTCCTGCAACGATTTCAGATATTTCATTTGTAATCGCTGTTTGTCTTGCTTGATTGTATTTTAATAATAAATCACCGATCAGTTCTTCAGCATTATCTGTCGCATTTTCCATAGAAGTACGACGTGATGCATTTTCACTTGTTACTGATTCAACTAAATATCCATAAATAACTGATTGTAAATACATTGGAATTAAATGATTTAAGACTTCACTAGCACTAGGTTCAAAAACAGTTAATTTATTAGTTGTTTCAATACCTTCAAAATCATTTGTATCTACTGGTAATAAAGTAATACTTCTTGGAGTAAATGTTAAGTTATTAACGAATTCTGTATATAGAATTTTAATACTTGAAGCTTCTTTATTTTTATAAATACGTGTAACATCATCAACTAATCTCACAACATCATTGAATTCTAAAGATGAATTTAATTCTAAATATTGATCTTTAAATGCAATATGTCTATGACCTAGGAAAGATGCTCCTTTGTTTCCAATCATGTAAACAATGTCACCTTCTTTAATGTTTGCTAACATTGTTTTATACATATTTGTATTATAACCACCACATAATCCTAAGCTTGATGTGATGACAATATAAACAGTACTTGTTGAATTATTACCTTTTAAATAAGGATTATCAATACCTTTATTATTCTGTAAGATTTCAGCTACAGTTTCTTGTACTTTAGAATAATATGGTTTTAATTCTTCTAATTGATTTCTTGTTTTTCTTAATTTAGATGTTGCAACTAATTGCATAGCTTTCGTTATTTTTTTTGTTGATTCAACAGATCTTATACGTCTTTTAATAGACTGCATATTACTTGCCATAATATCTATCCTTCCACGTTAACTTTTAGGAATTTTTCAACAAAATCTTTCATAACGTCTTTCATAGTTGCTTCTAATTCAGGACCAATTGCTTTTTTGTCTTTGATTTCATTAATAATTTCTTCATGAGAGATTTTAATGTTTTCGTATAACTCATCAGTAAACTTTTTAACTTTGCTTACTGGAACTTTTTTAGTAAATCCATATTTTAAAGCAAATAATGAGATAACTTGTTCTTCAACACTTCTTGGTGAATATTGAGGTTGTTTTAACACTTCTCTTACTTTCATACCATGATCTAGTGTTGCTTGTGTTGCTGCATCTAAGTCACTTCCGAATTGAGCAAATGCTTGCATTTCAGCAAATTGAGCTAATTCTAATTTTAATGAACCTGATACTTGTTTCATTGCTTTAATTTGAGCTGATGAACCAACACGACTTACTGATAATCCTGTATCAATGGCAGGTCTAAACCCAGCATTGAATAAATCTTGTTGTAAGAAGATTTGTCCATCAGTAATTGAGATAACGTTTGTTGGAATGTATGCTGAGATATCTCCTGCTTGTGTTTCGATAATTGGAAGTGCAGTGATTGAACCACCACCATGTTCCTCATTTAAACGACAAGCTCTTTCAAGTAATCTTGAATGTAAATAGAATACATCTCCAGGATACGCTTCACGTCCTGGTGGACGTTTTAATAATAATGATACTGTACGGTAAGCAACCGCATGTTTAGATAAATCATCATATACGATTAAGACATCTTTACCTTGTTCTAACCATTCTTCAGCAATCGCACACCCTGCATAAGGAGCGATATATTGTACTGGAGCAAGTTCACTTGCACCAGCAGCAACGATTGTCGTATAATCCATAGCGCCACCTTTACGTAGTTTTTCTACGATTTGAGCAACTGTTGAATTCTTTTGACCGATTGCTACATATATACAGAAAATATCTTGATCTTTTTGATTGATAATTGTATCAATCGCTATTGCTGTTTTACCAGTTTGTCTATCTCCGATAATTAACTCACGTTGTCCTCTACCGATAGGGATAATCGCATCGATAGATGTGATTCCTGTTTGAAGTGGTTGATTAACTGACTTTCTTGACATTACTCCACTTGCTACTCTTTCGATAGGTCTAAATTTTGTCGATTTAATTTCACCTTGTCCATCAATTGCTTGACCTAAAGGATTCACTACACGTCCTAATAATTCATCCCCAACAGGAACTTCAATAATTTTACCAGTACGTTTAACTTCGTCACCTTCTTTGATGATTCCGTCATTACCAAGTAATACTGCACCAACACTATCTTCTTCTAAGTTCATTACCATTCCATATACATCATGAGGGAATAATAATAACTCACCTAACATAGCGTTATCTAAACCATGAACCAATGATACACCATCACCAATAGTCATAACTGTACCAACATCTTTTGATTCAATTTGGCTGCTATAATGCTTAATTTGTTCTTTAATTAAAGCACTTATTTCATCTGGTCTTAAATCCACTACCTTCACCTACTTTCCTAATAACTCTTTTTTAAGTGTTTCCATTTTATAAAGAAGTGAATCATCATAGATATGGTTATCAATATCAACTTTAATTCCACCAATTAATGATGAATCAACTTTAACAATTAACTTCACATCTAGACCTTCTTTTTGGCTCATTGCCTTTTCAATATCTTGTCTTTCTTGGTCACTTAATTCAAATGCACTATAAATAATTCCTTCTTTAATACCAAAGTGATCATTACATAATCTTTGAAATTGATGACAAATACCTAAGATATATTGGATTCTTCTTTTTTTAATCAAAAGCATTAAAAAGTTATATACATATATAGAAATTTTTCCATTAAAACTTTTATTTAATACATTAAATTTAACATCATCTTGCAAAGCAACATGAGAAAAGAATTGAACAAAAGATGGATCTTGAAATACAGATTGAATTAATTGCATATCTGTTTGATATGCTGCTACTGCATTTTCTTCTAGAGCTAAACCAAATAATGATTCAGCATATCTCATTGAAATTGCATCCATTAATTCACAACCTTTTCAATAAATTCTTCTACCAACACCTTGTTATCTGAAGTATTCATATCTTTGTTCATGATCTTAGTTGCAACATCCATTGCAATTGTAATCATTTCTTCTTTCATTTCTTGTTTTGCTAAAGTTTTTTCAGCTTCAATTTCTCTTTGAGCTTGACTCATTTTCATTTCAGCTTCTTTTTTCGCTTCAGCAACTATCTCATCTTTTAATTTAGATGCATCCACTCTCGCTTTTTCCACAATATCACGATATTCAAGGACTGAAGCTCGCGCTTGTTCTTCACTTTCTTGCATTAATTGTTTCGCTTTTTCATTTGCACCTTGTGCATCTGTTATTTGCTTTTCAATAAAATCTGCTCTTTTTGCAAAGTAATCTTGAACAGTTGCCCATAAATATTTTTTAAATAAAATAAACATGACTCCTGTTGCTAATAGTTGAACAATCACTGTCGTGATATTAGGGAATAATTTTGCTGCTATATCGATCTCAAGCATGTCTTATTCCTCCTTTTTGTTTTTCTAATCTTATAGATATAACATTGGGAATACGAACATGATTAATAATGAAATTAATAAACCATAAATCGCTGCAGTTTCAGTTAAACCGATCCCTAAGATCATCATTGTACGAATTTTACCTTCTAATTCAGGATTTCTTGCTAAAGCTTCAACTGCTTTACCAGCGATGATCCCTTCACCAATACCTGTTCCTAAACCTGCAACTACGGCAATACCTGCACCAATTGCAACTAAACCTAAATCTGTCATAATATCTTTTACCTCCTGTTAATTTTTAATCTTCATTTTCCATCATGATTAAGATAGATGATAATGTAACAAAGACGATTGTCTGAATTACACCTGCAAACACATCAAAATATGCATGTAACACTGGCGCCAATATTGGTCCTAAGAAGTTTACATTGTTAAATATAAAACTAGATAACCAACCAGTGAATGTATACACTAATGACATTAATATCATACCACTCAATATATTTCCGAATAAACGGAAAGACATAGATATAAGTGGTGATATAGTACTTAAAATATTTGTTGGTGGCCATACCACATCTTTGATGTAATGACCAATCCCCTTCTTTCTAATTGCGTTAATTTGTATTAATACAAACGTAATTAAAGTAATAGCTAATGCAATAGAAAAGTTGGATGTTGGAGAATCAAAAGCAAAGAGACCACTAATATTTGCAACTAACAAGTAACAAAACAACATTGCAAAGTAAGGATAATAATTCTTTTCAAACTTACTTGGCATAATTGATTTCATGTAGTTGTAAATCATCTCAACACCTGTCTCGACAACAAGCACAATACCTTGAGGACGCTTCGTTGGATCTGCAACTGCAACTTTCTTACCTGCATAAACGAATCCGACACACAAAACTACAACAATGATCAGTGAGAAAATTAACTCAGGCTGTATGACAATATGTATACCAGCCATAACATTCATCATTTACTCTACTTCCTCCTTTCTATATAAGTAATTTACATAATGTATTGTTAAAGGTAAAATCATATATCCTCCAAATACACCCCATATACTTACACAGTTTTGAAACCATACGCTTAACATTAACCCTAAAATTAAAAGTAATGTTTTACCTATGAACATAACAAATACAAATGTTATATTATGTCCCGTAGATAAAATCATATCCGTAAACTTTATAGTTAATAAAAAGTTAATGGAAATCACCGCAAATCCAATACAAACACCTACTGGAAATGCAATACTCTTAAAATATGCACCAATAAAAGAAAAAATGAGTAACATGAAGAAAAAGATTTTCCAAGATTCTCTTTGAACATCTCTTTCACTCATATCACTCACTCCTTATACCAATGAATATTGTAATGATTATACAACTAAATATGGTAAATGACAATACTAAATCTACTCTTCAGTACCAAATAATCTATCTCCAGCATCACCTAATCCTGGGACAATATAACCAAGTTCGTTTAATTTCTCATCTAATGCAGCAACAACTAAATCAACATCTGGATGTTCCTTCTCAATTAAGTCCACACCTTCAGGTGCACCTACTAAACACGCTAGTTTGATATATTTCGCACCACGTTTTTTAATATTTGCAATTGCTGCTGCAGCACTTCCACCTGTTGCTAACATAGGATCAACAACAATAACATCTGCATGATCTAAACAATTTGGAAATTTAGCATAATACTCTTCTGGTTCTAATGTTTCTTCATTTCTTGCCATACCAATATGACCGACTTTAGCATGTGGAACAATTGCCTTAAATCCATCTACAAGTCCTAAACCTGCTCTTAATATTGGAACAAGGACAACTGGTCTCACTAATTCTTTACCCGTCATTGTACAAATAGGTGTTTCCACTTCTTTATTTTTTAATGGTAACCCTTTTGTCACTTCATATGCCATTAACATAGCAATTTCATCTAAGTTTTGCCTAAATTCTTTTGTTCCTGTTTCCTTATTTCTCATAATTGTTAATTTATGATCAATTAAAGGATGATTTAATATTGTTGTAGCCATACTTTACCTCTTTCTATTTTACATATGTTATATTTTTATACATCGTAACTTTATCAGTTAATGCTTTAACTCTTTCGATGCATTCTTCTTTAATAAGATCTGTTTCTTCGTTCTTTAAACGATAAGCAATTATTTTTGCGACTTCTTTAAAGTCCTCTTCTTTAAACCCTTTTGTCGTCATCGCTGGTGTTCCTACACGAATCCCACTTGCTTTAAATGGTTTTTCAGTATCAAATGGAATAGCATTTTTATTAGCAGTAATATTTATTTCATCTAATAATCTTTCTGCTTTCTTTCCACTAATTCCACAACTTGATTTAACATCAATAAGAATTAAATGATTGTCTGTTCCATTAGCAACTAATCTAAAACCTTCTTCTTTTAAAGCTTCTTCTAATGCTTTTGCATTTAAAATAACTTGTTTTGCATAGTCTTTAAATTCAGGTTGTAAAATTTCATAGAAACATGCTGCTTTAGCAGCAATAATATGCATTAATGGTCCACCTTGCATTCCAGGGAATACAGCGCGATCAATATCAGCAGCGTATTCTTCTTTACACATAATGACCCCACCACGAGGACCTCTTAATGTTTTATGAGTTGTTGTTGTAACAATATCAGCATGTGGGAATGGTGATGGGTGTAATCCAGCAGCAACCAAACCAGCGATATGTGCCATATCTACCATAAATAATGCGCCATTTTCATGAGCAACCTTAGCCATAAATTCAAAATCAATAGTTCTTGAATAAGCACTTGCTCCAGCGACAACTAATTTAGGTTTAATATCTTTTACTTTTTGTTCAAAATCACTATAATCAATTGTTTCTGTTTCTTTTGTCACACCATAACTATGGAACTCATAATTAATACCTGAATAATTTAATGGATGTCCATGTGTTAAATGTCCTCCATCTGCTAAAGACATACCTAACACTTTATCCCCATGTTGTAATAATGCTAGATAAACTGCAGTATTTGCTTGAGCACCAGAATGGGGTTGAACATTCGCATATTCACATCCAAATATTTCTTTTAATCTATCTTGTGCTAAAACTTCAACTTCATCCACAAACTGGCATCCACCATAATATCTTTTTGATGGATATCCTTCTGCATACTTATTTGTTAATACTGAACCAGCTAGTTCTAAAACCTGTTCTGAAACAAAGTTTTCTGAAGCAATTAATTCAATATTGTCTCTTTGACGATTTAATTCTCTTTCCACACTCTCAAAAACAGCTATATCCCTCATTGTTTATTCCTCCTCTAAAGCCATCATTTTTTCTATTCTTAAATCATGTCTTCCACCTTCATATTCAGTGTGTAGCCATGCATTTAATACTTCTAACGCTAACCCTTCTCCGATTACTCTTTGCCCCATCGCAATCATATTAGTATTGTTGTGAGCTTTTGTTGCTTTTGCACTAAAAACATCATGTACTAAAGCACAACGAATCCCATTAACTTTATTACATACAATCGATACACCAATACCTGTACCACATACAACGACACCCAAATCACATTCTTTAGATGCAACAGCTTTTGCTGCTAAAGAAGCATAATCTGGATAATCACAACTTTCTTCGTTATGAGTACCAAAATCTTTAACTTCAAATCCTTGTTGTTTTAAATCATCAACAAGTACATTTTTTAATTTTAAACCACCATGATCACATGCAACTGCTATTTTCATGTATAACCTCCTCGATATCTTTTAAAGTAATTTTGCCTTCACGTAATACCTTTACGCCTTGGCTAACATCGACAACTGTACTTGCAATAGAATCTTGTGTTGTTCCATCAACAACACCAGCAATTCTCCCCGACAATTGATCAAGTACTTCTTGTGTTGACGTTGTATTTGGATGATTAGACAAATTTGCGCTTGTCACCAACATCGGACCAGCTTCCCTTAATAAAGATAAAACAAATTCATCATCTGGAATACGTATACCAATTGTTTCTTTTCCATTGGTCATACTTAAAGGTACGTTTTCTTTTTTCTGAAACACCATTGTTATCATTCCTGGCATAAATTGATCTATGATCAATTGTGCTTGTTGATTAATATAGGCATACTTCTTTATATCTTCTTTTGAAGATACCATTAATGTTATTGCTTTGGTTTCATCTCTGTTTTTAGCATCTTTTAATCTATTTAATGCAATTTCAGAATTAAATTTAACACCCAAACCAAAAACTGTTTCAGTTGGAAAAGCAACTACCTTTTCTTCTTTAATAAGATTTACAATTGTTTTTAAATCTTTCTTACTGTAGATATTTGTCATTCTCATCACCCTTCGAGACACATTTTAACATATTTATTTAAAAAATTATAGAAATATAGATGATAAGCATACTTTTTTACCACCTATTTATTAAAACTATTTCCTAAATATATAAAGATAAACATTATAACTTTTAAAACGATAAAGAAATGTGTAAAATAGATGAAAGGAGAAAAATTTATATGAAAAAATCAACAATTATAACAACATCTTTACTCATAGGTGCTGCAGTTGCTTTAAGTGGTGTTATGGCAATTGATTATGCATGTAAAGTCAAAAGAAATAAAAATAATGATGAAGACGTACCAGAAGACTTATTAGATATTTTACCTTGGTTAGAAAAACAGCATTTTGAGGATTTAGAAATAACATCTCAAGATGGTCTAAAATTAAAAGCTAAGTTCTTAAGAGCTAAAGAACCAACTGATAAATTAATTATAGCGATTCATGGCTATAAGATGAGTAATATGAGAGAATATGGACATTATTTAAAGTTCTATCAAGATCAAGGATTTAATGTACTCTTACCTGATAATCGTGCTCATGGAGAAAGTGAAGGCACTTATATAGGTTTTGGTTGGTTAGACCGTATTGATTGTATTGATTGGATAAAAAAAATAACTGAATATCTTGATTCTAATCTACAAATTGTCCTTCATGGTATTTCAATGGGAAGTGCTACCGTATTGATGGCGAGTGGTGAAGAATTACCTTCTAGTGTTAAATGTATTGTAGCTGATTGTGGTTATACAAGTGTTATTGATCAATTTAAGCATAACTTAGAAACATCTAAAATACCTTCATTTGTATTGCCTGTAGCGTCACTTCTTAGTAAACATCGAGTAGGATATAATTTCAAAGAAGCATCAACATTAGAACAAGTAAAAAAATCTAAAACACCTACTTTATTTATTCATGGTGATCAAGATGATTATGTCCCAACATATATGGCATTAGAACTTTATACTGCTTGTGCAGCAGAAAAAGATCTTCTTATTGTTGAAGGTGCAAAACATGCACAAAGTTATTATGTTAATAAAGAATTATGTGAAAGAGAAATTATGCATTTCATTAAACAATATATAAAATGACACTTCATAACGAAGTGTCATTTTCTTATCCAAATAACCAACTCAATAAAAATGATTTTTTCTGTATTTCTGTTGAAGACTCACAATAATTAACTTTTAATTCACCTTCTAATGATTTTCCCTCACCCGATCCAAGTTGTACTGTATAAACACCTTGATAGTAAACAGCATTATATTCTTTTTGATGGTCTGCTAAGACTTGATCCTTATTTGTGACACCTTCGGCCCACACTTTATAATCTTTTAATAATGATGCTTTCACATCATACATTTCTTGTATATCTGACTGACTATTAGAATTAGCAGTAATTTTATATTTAGGTTCACTTGTTTTTGCTTGTACACTCACACATAGTAATACGAGTAATATTGGGAATATATATTTTTTCATAATTTCACCTCAGTTAGATTATTACCAAGATAAGTTAATGTATACATTTAAATTCACTTTTTTTTCCTTTTATTTATTTGACATAAAAAAGGATATTTATGGTATAGTAAATTTAATGGAGGTTTTGTATGAAAGACTATATTTTAGAAACATTAAAAGACATTATGGCAATAGACAGCCCTTCTGGGTATTGTCATAACGCTATTCATTATTGTCAATCAAAAGCAAATGAATTTGGTTTTAAAACTGAAATCAATAAAAAAGGTAATCTTGAAATATATATAGATGGAGAAGATGATTATACTATTGGTTTTTGTGCCCATGTAGATACCCTTGGTTTAATGGTAAGAAGTGTTCAATCAAATGGAACTCTAGCATTTACAAATGTAGGTGGACCTATTGTGCCTACACTTGATGGAGAATACTGCCGTATTATAACAAGAGATCAAAAGACATATACTGGTACAATTTTATCTAATTCACCAGCAGCACATGTATTTAAAGATGCATCATCATTAGAAAGATCATGTGATAAAATGCATATTAGAATAGATGAAATTGTTAAATCAAAAGATGATGTTATGAAACTTGGTATAGCTAATGGTGATTATATCGCTATAGAAACAAAGACTGAAATAACTGATTCTGGATTTATTAAATCTCGATTTTTAGATGACAAGATGAGTGTCGCAATACTCTTTGGAATATTAAAGACTTTAAAAGATAAAAAACCTAAACACAATATAGTTATTATGTTATCAACATATGAAGAAGTTGGTCATGGTAGCAGTTATGTCCCAAATGATTTAGATGAACTGATTGCTGTTGATATGGGTTGTATTGGTTCGGATTTATCATGTACTGAATATGATGTCAGCATTTGTGCGAAAGATGGTAGTGGTCCATATGATTATGATATGACAAGTCGTTTCATTCAATTAGCTAAAGATCATAATTTAAATTATGCTGTTGATATCTATCCATTCTATAGTAGTGATGTTTCTGCTGCTTTACGTGGTGGAAATAATATTAAAGGCGCATTAATTGGTCCTGGTATTGGTGCTTCTCACGGTATGGAAAGAACGCATATTGATGCTGTTATGAATACATACGAATTAATTAAGGCATATATATATTAAAAGAGAATTCTTACGAATTCCCTTTTTTTAATACTCATTTTCTTCATCAAAATAAGTTAAATCTTCAAATGTTTGTCTTCTAATCACAAGTTTTTCCTTACCTTGATATGTAAAGACAACAGCTGGTTTTGTGATTTGGTTGTAATTAGATGACATTGAATAATGATAGGCTCCTGTAGAGAACTGTGCGAAGATATCTCCTGGTTCAGGTTTAGCAATCTTTATTTCTTTAATTAATATATCTGCTGATTCACAAATTTTTCCCGAAATAGTGACCTGAGTTGTTTTCTCTTCTTCAGCTTTATTCACTATAATTCCATCATAATCGGCGTCATATAATGCAGTACGAATATTATCAGTCATACCCCCATCGACGCTAACGTAAGTTCTCACACCTGGAATTGATTTAATTGCTCCTACTGTATAAAGTGTGACACCTGCGTTACCAACAACATAACGCCCTGGTTCAATTAATACCATTGGCATATCCCAACCTCTTTTGGCATAACCTTCTTCTATTGTTCTCATAATTTCTGATGTGATTGTTTCAAAATCTAAAGGCTCATCATTTTGTGTATATGCTATTCCATATCCACCACCTGCATTTATTTTTGTTACCATAACACCTAATTTATCATATATTTCATAAGCGAATTTAACAAAACGTTGCATCGCATTAACATATGCGTATAAGTCAAAGACCTGAGAACCTATATGACAATGAATACCTTCAAACTCAATACATTGAGTATCAATTATTTTTTGAATTGCATCTAAATAAACACCATGACGTGCACTAAATCCAAACTTAGTATCTTTATGTCCTGTTTGAATATAACCATGTCCTCCCGCTTTAATACCAGGAACAACTCTTACAGTAGCGAATATTGTTTTGTTATATTTTAATGCAATTTTTTCTACACATTCTATCTCATAAAAATTATCAATCACAAAATGATCAACATCATTTTGTATAGCGTATTCTATTTCACTTATTGTTTTATTATTTCCATGGAAATAAATTTTATGAGGATCAAATCCTGCTTTTAAAGCAATTGAGATCTCCCCTGCACTCACGCAATCAATGCCTACACCATACTCTTTCGCTATTTTATAGATTTGTAAACAGCTAAAAGATTTTGATGCAAATAAAGGTAAAACATTATCATATTTATCAAGAAATAATGTTTTTAATTCATTAAATTGATGTCTAATATGTCCTTCACTCATAACATATAAAGGTGTCCCATATTTTTCAACTAAGCTTAATGCATTCACATTATCTATAAATAAAGATTGATCTTTTACTTCCACATATTTAGTTTGTAATACCATTTCTTTTCCCCTTAATATAAGTTTTTCAATGAATACAATCCATTTTCTTTATCATGAATTGCTTCACACGCCGATATAGCTCCTTGAACAAAAACTTCTTTAGACAACGCTGTATGCTTTATTTCAATCACCTCATCGTGACCCGCATAAATCACAGTATGTTCCCCAAAGATAGTCCCAGCACGTACAGCGTGCATTCCTACTTCATTCTTTTCTCTTTTATGATGACGTTCACTTCTATCATAAATTGGTTTCACTTCATTAATATCATCTTGAATCACTTGATACAAGAGTTTTGCCGTTCCTGAAGGTGCATCAACTTTTTGATTATGATGCTTTTCTATAATTTCAATATCATATCCCTGTCTATAGAATTCTTCAGATACACTTCTAATAATTTTTGTCATCATTGATACACCAAATGATGTATTAAATGATTGGAATATAGGAATTTGTGAAGATGCTTCTTCTATCCTAAATAATTGTTGTTCACTAAACCCAGTCGTCGCTATGACTAATGCGCAATGATTTTTAATTCCATACTTCAATAATTCATCAAGATTGTTAGGATGCGAGAAATCTATTATAGCGTCTACGCGATCATGACATTCTGTTAATGATTGATACATATTTTCTTCGATAATTTCATTAAATACAGGAGAAACCACTCCAACCAAATCCATGTTTGGATGATTTCTCACTGCGTGGGCTACTTTTTTTCCCATTAACCCATAACCATAGACCAATACTCTCATATTAGTAACCTAATTGATCGAATTTATCCATAGCGATAAATAGTTGATCTTTGTTTGATTGTGTTGTAGGAATTAACGGTAAACGTACATATTCTTCACATACACCAAGTTGTTTTAAAGCTGCCTTTGGCATGATTGGATTTACATCTATAAAGAGTAAACGTGTTACATCATTCAAAGCATATGCAAGTTCTCTTGCCTTTGTATAATTATTGTCTTTAATGAAATCACATAATAATTGAGTTTCTCTAGGATATACATTTGATAACACAGAGATGACTCCTTTTCCTCCAGCTGCCATGAATGGTAATATATTATCATCACAGCCACTATACATATCAAAATCTAAATCTTTTGTTAATGATAATACTCTCATTGCATAATCAATATTATCAGTCGCATCTTTCATTGCCACAATGTTTTTATGTTTGGCAAGTTCAACAACAGTTTCAACATTAATATTGATTCCTGTTCTTCCTGGTACGTTGTAAATAATCATTGGAATGTCAACAGCGTCTGCTATTGTTGTATAATGACTTATTAATCCCCTTTGGCTTGTTTTATTATAGTATGGTGTCACAACTAAGATCGCATCAGCACCAACTTCTTTAGCATACTGTGCTTTCTTTAATGCTGTCATAGTATCATTAGAACCTGCCCCAGCAATAACTTTAATCCCTGTACCTTTTGCCATATCTACAACGATACGCGTTAATGCAAACTCATCATCAATAGAAATCGTTGGTGTTTCACCAGTTGTTCCATTTACCAATAGTGCTTGTACACCATTATCAATCATTCTTTGAGTTTGTCTTTTAAAACCCTCATAATCAATTGAGAAGTCTTCATTCATTGGCAATACCAATGCCACTGCACTTCCTTCAAAAATTGTACTCATTATAATACCTCCCCTATATGATATGTTTGTTTAACCATTTGCACCACTCTATCTTGATGAACTTTTTCAATTACATAAGATATTGTTGTATCAGAAGTTGTGACTTGTAATACAGGCACTTGTAACTGTCCAAATATTTCAAAAATCTTAGCCGCTACCCCTGTCTCATTTTCCATAAGTTCACCAGCAACCATAATCTTGCATACTGATTGAATTTGATAAACTTGTATTCTTGGATGATCTTTTCTTATTTCTTCTATAGCTTTATTTAAATCCTTTTGTTGTGCTTTAGAACATGTGAAATCAATTCTCATTTCATCATCAAGCATAACTTGAGAAATCATATCTATATTGACGTGATTCATAGAGATCACTTTAAAAATATGACTGACAAACACTGGATTCTTTTCCACATTACCAAGCTTCACTTGAATAATTTGATCATTTGATGAGATTTGCGTAATTGGTTGTTTTTTCATTTTTTTATCCCCCTATGAAAAAAATTGCAATGGTATCCCATTGCAATTTGAAAGTTTCATATCGCAATAGCACACCACTTAACTATGTGTTAAGTGACAGTGGCATAGATTTTCTCTATACCCCCAGGACATAATAATATGCAAACTATTATACCTTCGGCAATTGCTCCTCCATCTCTCCTGGTTGCATCCATTAGATGAGATTTCTTAACTCTTGCGCCTCTATCTTGCCTTAATACTAACATAACAAAATTTGAAAATCAATCATTTAATTATATATATTTGGAAATGGACACGATTCAATCATTTGAATATAATCTTGTTTAATATATAGGAATTCTTTAATATCATGAACAATATGATATAGAATTGCTCTCTCCTCAAACTCATCCCTGCTTTTTGGTAACTCTTGTCCTTGTATTTGATTATATAATTCTTCAATGTTTTTTATTTGGTCTATAGGATGATTATATTCTTTTATATACTCTCCTAATTTTTTTAAATACTGACCTATTAATTGAGATTGTATTGTATGAGATTGAATAT
Source organism: uncultured Erysipelotrichaceae bacterium (assembly GCA_947074115.1). Classification (GTDB taxonomy): domain Bacteria; phylum Bacillota_I; class Bacilli_A; order Erysipelotrichales; family Coprobacillaceae; genus CAMTOK01. The sequence goes on from CAMTOK010000037.1 coordinate 14,568, forward strand.
GGCTAATATCTCTTATAATTGTTTTTAAAATCTTAAATTGATTATTTCTCATATAGAAATAATCATAATAATATTCTGATTGGACACCAAATGTATTCTTTTTATAACTTAACGATTCTTCAAGATAATGATTAATTCTGTTTTCTAAAGCTTCAATATCTATTGATTCTTTATTTTTAGATATTAAGATATCTGATAATTTATCTATACATTCTTGCATTTGCTCTTCTAGGTGTTTAATATTTTCTTTCATTTGATCTTCATTACTTTCAAAATTTAATATCATATTTAAAATTAGAGCTATTGTAATACCAATAATGATAAGTAAAAATTCATTTATTAAGAATTCAAAAGTGAAATTTAATCCAGCATAATAATGTGTTCCTATGACTGCGTTAATAGATATTGAACTTTCGCATTTAAATAAATATGAAAAGATAAATAGTGACAATAAAAATAAACCATAAGATATAAAACCTAAATAGAAATAATTAAAGAATATATAACATAAAATAATAGTGACACAAAACGTGATAATTCTTAGTATTGAAAGATTAATTGTTTCCTTACGAGTCGTCATCATAGTTAATAGAGCTATAATTGCTGCTGAACCTATGTTTTCTAAATGAAGAGCCTGAGCAATCAATAATGCGATTGAAGCTCCTAAAGAAAATTTTAAAATATTTTTAAATTGATTGTATTGAATTGCACTAGTATATTTTCTCATATGAAAACCTTTCTTGTTTTTTTAATTAAATTTATTATTTCAATTTTTTAATATGTATAACCAAAATATTTAGCGTCGAAATCGGAGTTGTTTTGTATGATTTTAAATAATTATACATAAAATATAATATATAAAATTAGTGTTTACAAATGATATGAAATCATTTATTATATGAACATCGAGGAGGGACACCTATGGTAATCGAATTAAGTAATTCTTTTCATTTGCATAAAGAAAAAGTAGAAAACATTGTTTTATCAATCATAAAAAAGAATGATTTAAATATTTCACAAACAACTTTAGATAACTTGGTCATCCACTTAACACTTTGTATTACACGCGAACTTGGTGGAGCCTATTTACCAACGAGTAACAGTCAAATTAAACAGTTTAAAGATCATGAATATTCTTTAATTTCTAGAGAAATTATTTCTTCACTAGAAAAAGAATTTGATATAACAATTGATAAAAATCAAAAGTATTATACAACTATGTACTTAGCTAATCAAAATATATTAGATTTAGATTTTGATTTCCAATTTGATATCTGTGATGATGATATGAAGAGTATCATGAATGAATCTATTGCATTAATTGAAGAAGATTTAGAAGTGAATTTAAGTTCTAATAATGAATTTATTAATGGTATGACATTACATTTCTACCCTGCATTAGATCGTTTACAATCAGATAAACAATTAGATTATAATCCATTAAAAGATTTAATCCAATCACAACATACTAAAGAATACAAATGTGCTGAAATTTTTAATGAAACAGTGAAAAAATATTATAATAAAGCATTTAATGAAAATGAATTAGCTTATATAGCAATGCATTTTGGTACTGCTTTAAAAGCATAAAAGGACGATATATCGTCCTT
>CAMTOK010000038.1 GCA_947074115.1 uncultured Erysipelotrichaceae bacterium
TAAATAAATCTATAAATTCCTTCTCTACTGTTTTAGATTCTCTTAGAGAGAAGTTGGGTTGACTCATTAAATGATGTTCCTCCATAAATGAAGGGCCATTCATTAAATGTTTTAATTCATGTGAAAGTATAGCGTCATCAATATCCTTCCATAATTGATGATCATCTTCACTGAGGTGATCAAGTTTGTATGATGTGAATATGACAAGCATGATTTGATCTTCTATTTGTGCGTAATTTGTTAAATGTCTTTTAACAGGTCTAATAATATCAGAAACATAAGCTTCGCTTGCATCGTGTAACAAACAAGCTTTGATGATATCGTTAGAATAACCTCTACTTATCGCTTCATTGGCACAATTGATAGAGTGTTGGCCAACAGAATAGAAATATTTGATATGTCCACCACCGCGGCATAATAAGCTTAATGCGTGGGCAATATCTTCAATACAAATATCATCTTCTTTCATATGGAGAGGATCTATTCGTTTTCCTGTATATGTTGACATATGTGATTGGGACATGATTATGCTCCTTGTTTTTCTAATAGTTCAAACCAACGTTCACTTTTTTCATCAATAATAGATAAGCATTCATCTCTTCGAGATGTTAATTTTGCGATTTCTTCATAATCAGTCATCACGTTCATTTGTTCATCTATTGAAGAGACTTCTTCTTCTAATGAAGGAATAAGTGTTTCTAGTTCTTCTAATTCTCTTTTTTCATTAAAAGAGAGTTTAACTTTCTTTTGTTTTTCTTCTCTATACTGTTTTGATTTGTTTTCTTTTTCTTTTGGTTTTTCATCTTCAATAGAAATAGATTCACTATAACCTCCAATTGTATAAACCAATTGTTTGTTCTTTAAGATAAATAAGTGATCACATATTCTATCTAAAAAGTATCGATCATGGGAAATGACAATAATGATACCAGCGAAATTATCTAAATAATCTTCTAAGACTTGTAATGTTTCTATATCCAAGTCATTTGTAGGTTCATCTAATAATAAAACATTTGGTGCACCCATTAAAATCTTTAATAAATAGAGACGTCTTTTTTCTCCACCAGATAAGCGACTGATAGGTGTATATTGCATATTTGAATCAAACATGAAACGTTCACACATTTGTTTGGCTGTTAGTGTCCCATCACTTGTTTTTAACAATTCAGCATCTTCTTTTATGTAGTCAATGACTCTGAGTTTGTCATTCATATCACGGTGGTCTTGTTTAAAGTAACCGACGCGTACAGTTTCACCATGCACAACTGTTCCTTTAACTGGTTGTAATGTTTTCGCAATCAATTGAAGTAATGTTGATTTTCCACTCCCATTTTTACCTAATATACCAATACGATCATGTTGTTTGAAATTATAGGTAAAGTTCTCAAATAAAAGATCTTGATCATAACCAAATGCAAGGTTTTCACATTCAATTGTTTTCTTTCCTAATCGAGATGCGGTATTGATCAATTGAACTTGTTTTAATTCTTCTCTATCTGATATAGAACTTAAATCTTCAAATCTTTGTAAACGATCTTTACTCTTTGTTGTTCTTGCTTGAACACCAGCTCTTACCCATTCTATCTCTTTTTTTAAGAAGAGTTTTCTTTTTCTTTGTTGGGCATTTTCTATTTCTTCTCTTGTTGCTTTTAAATCAAGGTATGTAGAATAATTGGCTTGATATTCATATAGTTTTGTACGATCTATTTCTATGATTTTGTTTGTAACTCTTTCTAAGAAATAACGATCATGCGTTACCATTAATATTGCTTTTTTAAAACGGATTAAATACTTTTCTAAGTATTCAATCATTTGGTTATCCAAATGATTGGTAGGTTCATCTAATACAAGTAAATCACAAGGTTTTAATAATGTGATAGATAAGGCAACACGTTTTTGTTGTCCTCCAGATAATTCACCAATCTTTTGAGAGTCATTTGTTATATCAAATTTATTTAATAAGGCTTTAATTTCGAAGTCTGGCGTTTTAGGATCAATATATTGATAGACTTGTTCCATAATAGTCAGATGAGGATTAAAATCAGGATTTTGAGATAAATAACTGATAGTCATATCTTTCTTTCTTATGATCTTACCTTCATAATCTTCACTGCCAACAATCATCTTTAATAATGTTGATTTACCAGTTCCATTAACACCAACAATTGCGACTTTGTCTTGTTCTTCTATAATTAAAGAAACATCTTCTACTATTGTTTTAGGACCATGTTTCTTAGTTAAATTTTGTGCTGTTATTAACATAGGATCACCTCTTTACTCACTTATTTTAACAGTTGTATTGTATTTGTAAAGTATGATTATGTTATAATGCCTAAAAGGAGTGAAATCAATTGAGAATAATTCTATATATTATAAGTTTACCATTTAAATTACTCTTCTTTGTCTTCTCGTTTATCGGGAGATTATGTTTTGGTTTCATGCCAAGAATGAAGAAAAACATGAGTGGTGAAGACTTTGAAGATTATATTGCCTTATTATTAAAAAGATTAGGGTATAAAGATGTTAGACTAACAAAGAGAAGCCAAGATTATGGTATTGATCTTCTTGCGAGAAAGAAGAATGAGTTGTATGCATTCCAGTGTAAGTATTATAGTAAACCAGTAGGGGTAGCGGCTGTTCAACAAGTGTATGCAGGTAAAGATTTCTATGGTGCGGACTATGCAGTCGTTGTCACGAATAATACTTTTACCCGTCAAGCAATCAATCTCTCATTAAATAATGATGTGATCTTATGGGGAGAAGAGGAATTAAAAGGTTTTATTAAAAGAGCGAATTCTAGATCGCTTCTGAAAAGACATAAAGAGGAAAAGGCTCCAAGTGAATATGAAAGAGAGCTAGAACTATTTTATAGTGAAGGTTATGCGAGTATTGATGTATTAATGAATGCATTTCAATATACGAGGCATAAAGCAAAGTACATATTAGAAGATTTAGAGTTTCATAATATTGTTTCAATAGAAGATGAATTTGGTATAAGAGATTTAGAATATGAAACACTAAGTGAAGCACTAGACATATTAAGATAAGTTTGTTAGTATTTGTTAAGAAAGAGGTATGTTATGGAAGAAAAAATAAGTCAACAAGTCATTTCATTTATTAATGCTTCTCCTTCAGCGTTCCACGCTGTAGAGAATATGAAAACAATATTAAATGATCGTGGCTTCAAAGAATTAAATGAAGAAACATCTTGGGATGTATTACCAGGAGGTTGTTATTATACAACACGTAATCATTCAAGTTTGATTGCCTTTAAAGTTGGAAATACATTAAATCATTACCAATATCAAATTGTTGCATCACATAGTGATTCACCAACATTTAAAGTTAAAGGTCATGGAACTTTAGAAGTAAGAGGAAAATATACACAATTAAATACTGAACCTTATGGGGGAATGATTTTCTCATCTTGGTTTGATAAACCATTATCAATTGCAGGGAGAGTTATGATTCAAAATTGTGGAAAGATAGAAGAACGTTTAATAAATATTGATCGTGATTTAACAATGATCCCTCATGTCGCTATCCATATGGATAGAACAGCTAATGATGGGGCTAAGTACAATCCACAAATAGATTTACTTCCTTTGTTGGGAGGTGTAGAAACACCTAGTGATGCATTAGAACAATTGATCGCTAAAGAATTATGTGTAGATCCTACAACAATCATGTCTCATGATTTATATTTATATAATAGAACACATCCATCGTTCTGGGGTTATAACAATGATTATATGTCATCAAGACAAATTGATAACTTAGAATGTGGTTATACAACATTACTTGGTTTCTTAGAATCAAATAATGAGAATACAATTCAAGTGTATGGATGTTTTGATAATGAAGAAGTCGGTTCTTCAACAAAACAAGGAGCAGGATCTACGATGCTTTATGATACATTAAGACGTATCCATCACTCTTTAGGGAAAAGTGATGATGAATTCTACAAAGCATTAGCGTCAAGCTTTATGGTGAGTGCAGACAATGCCCATGCGGTTCATCCAAATCATCCAGAAAAGACAGAACAAAAGAACTGTGTCTTTATGAATGAAGGAATTGTTATTAAAACAAATGCAAACCAAGCTTATACAACTGATGCAATAAGTATGGCAATCACAAAACAACTTTGTTTACAAGCGAATGTGCCTTTCCAAATCTTTGCGAATCGCTCAGATGTAAGAGGTGGGAGTACTTTAGGTAATGTGTCTTCAACAAAGGTTTCTATCAATAGTGTTGATATCGGGTTAGCGCAACTTGCGATGCATTCAGCATATGAAACAGCGGGTGTTAAAGACGTGACTTATATGGTTAAATTTATACAAGAGTTTTTCAACAATACAATGATTAAAGAAGGAAACGGTTATTTTATAAAATAACCGTTTTTTAGGTGAATGAATATGCATTTATTATTTATATGCATATCTTATGTTGGAGGTGGAAGAATGAAGAAAGAACACTGGATTACACGCCTTGAAAATCCGGTATTTGTCTTTCAGATTGTAATGGCAGTACTCACACCACTGTTAGCTTATGCAGGCATTACTGCAGCTGACATTACAACATGGCCAAAATTAGGAGCACTATTATTAGAAGCACTGTCAAATCCGTATATACTCGGAATGACACTCGTATCAGCATGGAGCGCAATTACTGATCCAACATCCCTCAAGAAAAAAGGTGTAACTAATGTTGACACTGAAGGCGAAGAGACAAGTGAATAAACTTGTCTTTTTTTCATTGATTTGGTAATCTATGTATATAAAATCATTTGCAACCATCGGTTGCATTAAATATACAGTGTGATTGGTAGAATGCACCTGGCTAGAAACGTATAATAAAGATATAAAAAAGGAGGATTATTTATGATCATTGCTGATAAAATATCAATGTTAAGAAAGAAACATAATTTGTCTCAAGAAGAACTTGCAGAGAAGTTGAATATTTCAAGACAATCAGTTTCAAAATGGGAAAGTGCTCAAAGTATACCTGAAATATCAAAGGTACTGGCTATGGCAGAGTTATTTCAAGTGACAACTGACTATTTATTAAAGGACGAACAAGAGGAACTTCAGTATACAGATGAAACAAAAGAGGTTGTCCTTTCTTTAGAAGAAGTCAATGACTATCTAAATGAAAGTCACAAACACAATAGGTTAAACGCGATTGCCGTGTCTTTATGTATTATGTCACCTTCACTGCTCGTTGTTTTATCTTTATTCTCTTCAACAAGACCAGAGAAAACACAAATGATTTTTGTAGCGATAGGAATGCTTTGGTTATTTTTATCTATAGTTGTGGCAGTTGGTTTATTTATCTTCTCTGAAAGTTTAGTGCGTTCACATACAAAAATAAATGATGGCGATTTTAAACTCTCATATGGAGTTGAGGGTATTGTTAAGGAGAAGTATGAATCATATTATTCTAAAAAGACTATGTATTTGGTTATGAGTATAGGATTGTTTATTCTTTCACCAATTTCAATAATCTTAACTGGTATGTTTGAAAGTGATGGCGGTGATGGCTTTGTATACGGTATCTCTATGCTCATATTGTTTATATGCATTGCAGTAGGTGTTCATATACTCATATTAAGTGAGGGAAGGAACGCAAATTATGAAACACTTCTTCAAATAGGAGAACACTCTAAAGAGTATAAGGAGTTAGAAAAGAAAAGATCACCAATTGCAAATGCGTATTGGTTAATCACAACAGCTTTGTATCTTGGATGGAGTTTCTTAACACATCGTTGGTATATGACTTGGATTATTTGGCCAATTGCAGGTATTTTATATGCTGCTATAGTAGGATTTATAAATGTTAAAGACGATAATTCCCATTAAATTGGAAATTATGAGGTAAGGTAAAAACTTTATCTCTTTTTTTTATCATTTTCCTTGTATTGTTAGTTATCATATGCTAACCTATGTACAGTTAGTAAGTGCTAACTATGATGAATGATGAAAAAAGTATTAGGAGTAGATATATGTTACAAGTTCAAGAATTAAGTAAAAGCTTTGGACAAAAACTTGTGGTTGATGGTGTTTCATTAGAAATCCATAAAAATAAAATCACATCGTTTATTGGACCAAATGGTGCTGGAAAAAGTACGGTCTTTAATCTTATTAGTCGTTTGATTATGAGAGATGAAGGACATATAGGTTTAGATGAAGTTGATATTTCAAACTGGAAAAGTAATGAACTGTCTAAACGTATCGCAATATTAAAACAAAATAATTCATTGCAATTAAAACTAACAGTTAGAGAATTGGTTGCATTTGGACGTTTTCCTCATAGCCAGGGTAGGTTAAATGAAGAAGATGAAACAAAGATTGATGAAGCGTTATCTTATATGGAATTAGAAGAGTTTAGTGATAAGTTTATTGATGAGTTATCTGGAGGTCAAAGACAAAGAGCGTACATCGCAATGGTCATTGCTCAAGATACAGATTATATCTTATTAGATGAACCTTTAAATAACTTAGATATTAAACACGCTATGAACTTTATGAAAATGATTCAAAAACTTTGTTATGAATTAAATAAGACAGTTATTATCGTTATGCATGATATTAACTTTGCTTCTTGTTATTCAGATTATATTGTTGCGTTTAAAGAAGGACAGATTATTGCTAGTGGATCAACAGAAGACATTATGAAAGAACATATACTAGAAGAGATTTATGAAATCCCATTTGCGATTCATGAATTAAATGGTAAGAAGATATGCGTTTACTATTAAAGTATAAATGGCGAGTACTTGGTATCGTATTGATTCTTGCATTAAGTTTAGTCTCTTTAAGTATAGGTGTGAAATCTATTTCACTAAGTGATTTATTCTCACAAGATGACTTATCAATCAAAGTCATGTTAGTCGGAAGAATCCCAAGATTAGTGGCTGTATTGTTAAGTGGGATCGCTCTTAGCGTTGGTGGTCTTCTTATGCAACAGCTTGCACGTAATAAATATGTTTCCCCTCAAACAGGTGCAACAATAGATGGTGCGCAATTAGGTGTGATCATTGCCATGGTTTTTATTCCTTCTATCTCTTTAAAAGAAAAAGCATTAATGGCATTCCTATTTGCAACAATTTCAACACTTATATTTATGTATATAGTCCAAAAAATAAAATTTAAAGATATTATTTTTGTACCATTAGTCGGTATGATGTTTGGTGGTGTTATCTCCTCAACAACACAATTCATTGCATACAAATATGACTTAGTACAAAATGCATCTGATTGGCTTCAAGGAGATTTTTCATTAATCCTTAAAGGAAATTATGAAACATTATTCTTATGTCTTCCATGCATTATCATAGCGTACATCTATGCTCATCATTTTAACATAGTTGGTATGGGAGAAAGTTTTGCGAAAAACTTAGGTGTCAATTACAATGTTGTCTTATATACTGGTTTAATTATCGTATCACTATTAACTGCTAGTGTTGTCGTGACTGTAGGAACAATTCCTTTTGTTGGATTAATCGTTCCAAACATCATTTCAATCTACAAAGGTGATCAACTTCGAACGAATTTAATAGATACATCAATTGTTGGTGCTCTATTCTTGTTGGTTTGTGATTTATTTGGAAGACTTGTTATCTTCCCATATGAAATCCCTATTGGATTAACTGTTGGAATCATAGGAAGTGCAATGTTTATTGCCTTAATATTGAGAGGTAAGAAACATGCATAAATACAATAAAAAATTAATCTGGATTGGATTATTAACACTCGCAGCGATCGTGTTATTTCTGACAATCAATATCAATCCAAAATATATACAGTATGCCTTAAAACTTCGTGTGCCTAAAATCTTTGCTATGATCCTTGCATCAATTTGCCTTGGTGCTGGTACAATGATATTTCAAACTATCACAAACAATAGAGTCTTAACACCATGTATCTTAGGTTTAACATCCTTATATGTTATGCTTCAAACAATAATCGTCTTTTTCTTAGGCGCAAGCCATGTATTGGTGACAAACAGAAACTTGAACTTTATATTATCATTAATACTACTTGCTTTTGCATCAGTATTGGTATTTAGAGTTCTGTTCTTAAAACAAGGAAAGAATGTCTTATACATCTTACTTATAGGAACAATTATGGGTCAATTCTTTGGGAGTATCTCTTCATTCTTACAAAGAGTTATTGATCCAAATGAATTCTTAGCATTACAAAATAAATTGTTTGCTTCATTTAAAAATATGAATTCAAGCATACTTCTCATTACAGTGATCTGTATTGTTCTCTTATTTCTTTATACAAGAAATGAATTAAAACAATTAGATGTCATTGCATTAGGAAGAGAACATGCTATTAATTTAGGAATTAATTATGATAAAGCCATTAAAAAACTGATGTTAAGCGTAACACTCCTTGTTGGCGTTGCGACTGCACTCGTTGGACCAATTACTTTTTTAGGATTTATTATAACAAATGTTGCAAGAGAGATATTTAAAACATATAGACATACTTATTTAATTGGTGGATCAATTTTAATAGGAATCTTTACTTTAGCTTTTGCTCAAGTATTGGTTGAACATATTTTTAACTTCTCTACAACACTTAGCGTTTTAATTAATTTGATCGGTGGTATTTACTTTATTGCCACACTGCTTATACAAAGCAAGAAAGCCTAGGAGGAAATTATGAAATTAAGAAAGATTTATTCAGTATTATCAATTGTTGCATTAACATTAATCGTAGGATTATTAGTTGGATGTAGCCATAACCATAGTCATGTATCAGAAGACAACCCTGTGACAATTACTCACACATTAGGTGAAATCAATATCACAAGTGATATTAACAATATCGTTGTTTATGATTTAGGAATGTTAGATTCATTAGATAAATTAGGTTTATCTGATAAAGTAAAAGGTGTACCACAAGATACAACTTTCCCAGAATACTTAGAAAGTTATAAAGCTGACACATATAACAATGTTGGTGGATTAAAAGAAGTAGATTTAGAAGCTGTCATGGCTTGTGAACCAGATTTAATCATAATCTCAGGTAGACAATCTGATAGTTATGATGCATTAAGCGAAATCGCTCCAACATTATTTGTATCTTTAGATTACGAAGCAGGATACTTAAACAGTATTGAAACAAACTTAGGTTACTTAGCACAAATCTTTGATGTAGAAAAAGATGTTAACACTTTATTAGCGACTTTCACTGAAAGATTAGAAGCAGTATCACAAAAAGTAGAAACTATTGATTCAAATACATTAGTTGTTATGGTCAGCGATAGAAACATTAGAGCATTAAATAGTACTTCAAGATGTTCAATTATTTCTAATGAAGCAGGATTCCACAATATTGCAACAACTGCAACTGAAACTCATGGTGACAGTGTCAGCAATGAATACTTATTAGAACAAAATCCAGATTTCATCTTCGTATTAGATAGAAATGCTGCAATTGGCGCAACTGATGCACCTGCTGTTGCAGAAGTTGTAGAAAATGATTTAGTTAAAGAAACAAATGCATATAAAAATGGAAACATCGTTTACTTAACACCACAATTATGGTACTTAGGTGAAGGTGGATTAATTTCTACTGATTTAATGATCGGTGAAGTTGAAACAGCATTAGGTTTATAAGAACTTGGATACCCAAGTTCTTTTTTTTGAATATGATTATGTATATTATAATATCCTAATAAGGAAGGGGTGATGTTATGTTAAAGAAACTGATGATAATAACAATGTTTATGTCAGTTATTATGTGTTTATCAGTTATACCTGTAAAAGCAGATATGGGGCCTAAGCCGTCTGTTCATATTGAATTTGAAGGAATAGAAGATCGTCTCTATTATGTTACTCTGTTATCTAAAGAACAAAGCACGGGACCTTACTCTTATTCAACTGAACCTATAGATAATGAGAGTTTTCTTATTAGTGAGGAATATGCAAGTGATGATCTAAAGGCATGGAATGCCTTTAGAGAGTATGAAGATGATGATGGTTATTATTTTATAAATTATTTTGCAAGATGTAATGAAGATCAAGATTTTACTTGGGGTTATTACCCACCATCAACATTTAAAATATTGGTTTACTTTTTAGATGATCAATCATTTGTTATAAGTGATACTATGGAAAAGTATGCATTTAATAGCTATTATACGGTTGATTTTGATAATGAACCATTAGCTATAGAAAATAGTTATAATTACACAAAAGAAATGACTTCATTCTCTATAAGGGTGATCTTAACATTACTTATAGAAATATTTATCGCAATTTTATTTAATTTAAAGAAAAAGCATATTTTAACTTGTATAGTAATAGTTAATGTTCTGACTCAGATACTATTAAATGTTATATTAAATGTTACACACTATTATTATGGTGGAGGCTTAAGTATACTTGCTTTGTATTTGTTACTAGAAATAGGGATTATTATTATTGAAGCAATCATTTATAAACACTATTTTAATAAAGAAGGAATAAGTGGTTGGGTTGCTCCAACGTATTCTGTTGTCGCTAATGTAGCATCATTCTTAATAGGTGTTGTCATATTGAATATAACTCAAATCCTTTAAATAAAAAAGAACTTGGTCTACACTGAGATACCAAGTTCTTTTACCTTATTTCTAATTTCAACTAATGCGTTTTCCTCATCGATCCCCTCAATACAGATTTCTAATTCTGCCTTTGTTGGGACTCCAAGAGATAATACACCCATCATACTTTTTAGGTTTACTATTCTTGATCCATAACGAAGTGTTACGTTGGAATTGAATGCTTTAACAGCATCTACGAGCTCTGTGGTAGGAGAGGCGTAGAGTCCAACTGGGTCTGTAACTGTAAAATGAAATCTTTGTGCCATATATTCGTCCTCCTTGACATTAATTATATACTATATATATGTCTAAAAATAGGATTTAACCCTAATTGGCCAAAGAATCGTTCGACAGTTTTTTTACTTTTTACGCTTTGCTTTTTTCTTGATTTCAAGACCTGCTTCAGGTCCTCTATATAAATAATAAGCTCCTAGATCAAATACATTATATCCTTTTTTAAGTAGCTTAATAGCGGCTTTTTCACTTAATGCTTTATTTAAAGAGTAGACATAATACGTTTTGTCTTTTTCAGGATAATACTCTTCCATTTCAGTTATGAGTCGAAAAGGGAAACATTCTGCATCTACCATATGTGCTTTGTCGAATTGGAATACTTCGTCAACGCATAACATATAATGATGACCATTCGATTCTATAAAACTCTTATAACCTTCATTGATTTCCATATTTTTCTTTTCAATTTTCTTTCCAAAGTTAAACATCATATTCACTCCATTCTAAATAATAATAACACTTTTTTCTACGTTTTTCTATTGCTTTTATACTTTTTCTATGATATTATATTTAGGCAATCAAGATGGCCCGTTGGAGAAACGGTTAACTCACATGCCTTTCACGCATGCATTCACGGGTTCGAATCCCGTACGGGTCACCATATATATACAGGGGCGTGGTTCAATGGTAGAACAACGGTCTCCAACACCGTTGACGCGGGTTCGATTCCTGCCGCCCCTGCCATTTGTAAATTCGAGCGTATTCTATACGCTCTTTTTTTATTATGACTATTCTACATCACACTTTAATCTCATGCAGATTGTGTTGTACGAAATTATGACACAATCATATTCTTGTTAAAAACTATAAGGAAGCCGAATGGGCAATGAGATCAAACTATATAAGTGAATAATATATTTATTAACGGAAAATAAGGTTCAAAATCATAATAGCCGAATTTAATAGTATTAAAAGATTATAACTGAAAATATATAAATGAATGTTAAACCCTCAATGATCAGGACAAGGTAATAGGTGCTGTATCATCAAGGGTTTTTACTGAATATTTGTTATTGATTGATTTGAATATCCTGCCAATTTTTATTGTGTTGAAGTTCTGCATTTTCTCCGAAGAAGACATTTCTAGCATCTAGATCATCTTTTAGCCAGTACATAAACCATGCAGTAACATAGCCATCTCCATAATAAAGCATTTCACCGTGATCTGCATTGATTCTCCTAGCTAATACTTTAGTAATGTCGTTAGGGATATTGTTATATAGCTTTTGTAGACTTTCTAATGAGGCAATCTGAGAATCAGTCTTACCTGTTGAACCTAATATTAATGATGGTACCTTTACGAGTGTATCGTCAAAATCCCATTGGAGTGCAGAACTAAATTCTGTATTACCACAACTTAAGATGACTGATGCTTTATAAATATCGGAGTGTTTTTGGTCAGTAATAGCATTTATTACGCCAATTCCTCCTTGAGAATGTCCGCTTATTCCTACATTATCTAAGTCGATTTTTCCGTAAAACACATTCTCTTTATCCGCATCTATTTCTTGATAGTTGTTAAGAATTTTAAGATAACGTACACACATTTCCGCTGAAAATCCGTTCCAAGCAAATTGTTCTTCCGTAGCTATAGTGATAAATCCCCATGAGGCCATATGTTGTTGAAGTGCTTTATATTTTGATCCTCCAACTCCAGTACCGTTAACATATACGATCACAGGGAGTGGTTCGTTTATCTGTGCAATATCTGTGGGATAGAAAATTTCATATTTTTCAAAAGACATCATTGCTGGGCTTTCATAATAGCTGACGTCATATTTTCCCATTGATATATATTTTTCCTCTAATGAACCCGCAGTTTCCACTTTCACAGTATAATCCTCAGGTACGCTTTGTATATTTGAAAGAATTTTTCCGCATCCTTTTAACACAATACTTAGAACGAAAAATATAATTGCTATTATTGCAATAAATTTCCACCAATTCATTTTCTTGTTCTCCTTTTTCATTTCTCGTTAAGTTCCTTTCATATGCGTTGATTCATATTACCTAATTGGCATATAGCGATTAAGATATTCATCGATTTTTTTATTATAGATGAGCGCATCTTTATCATCATTTTGTAAACCATGTCCTGAATGATGAAATACAATAAAATCATGTGGTATTTTATATTTCGTTAACATTTCATCGAGCCGTATGGCAGCTCTGTGTGGTTGAATAGTATCATGTACTCCAGAAGCTAATAGTGTGGGAACTGTATTCTCATCAACCCACAATAACGCTGATATATCCTTGATTTCTTGATCATAGATCTCTGTATTAAACCATTCTGGTTTTATTTCTTTTCCCGCCATAACGCTAAATAGCCCTGCAGCTGCTTCCTTTGCTTCATTTGTATCCTTGTCGAATCCATAGTTACTCCAATCTTGAGGATAGAAACTTGATGGACCAACAGCAGAGATTACTGCCTTTACGGGAATAGGAGAGGTTTTAGCATCACGGTATGCATAAAGTAAAGCTAAACATCCACCAGCTGAACCGCCTGAGATAATCATCTCATCGATCTTGTAACCTAGTTTTTCAGCTGATGCCACGACATAGGGGATGCTCTCTTTGATATTCATTGATTGTGTATAAACACTTGAATCAGGATTTTCATCGGTTCTTAGTGTGTAATTAATACCGGCCGTAACATAACCCTTTGAACAAAAATACTGCAATAGACTGGTATCATCAGATTTGTCCCCAGATGTAAAACCACCAGCATGGAGATAAACGACTAATCCATAGTTCTCCTTTGTATTATCAGCAGGGAGGTATAAATCAAATTTATTGATTCCGTCTTCACCATAAGGGATATCGATATAGGATGTTCCAATAGATTGGTTCCAATCTACAGAGTAATCTTTAGCCCATTCAGGCTTATGGGTAAGTTTAAATATGGCTGAAGCAGAAAATACTGTTAAAAATACGAAAGTATATATACATATCCACATAATTCTATCCCTCCGTTTTGTCTTTTTATCTTTCACAAAAAATTACCTCCAAATAGGGTCCCCCCTAGTAGTAAATTCATAAATGCTCTGACAGTTAACCTGCCTAAAACTGCGGCCGACACGGTAATAATAATTAATATAGTAATACGCCTTGACATTATTTTTCCTCCTATAATTGACACATGATTCACCACATGTTAATATGGTGATACAAATGTATCGATGATACAATCGTATCAGCGGAAAAGAAAGATGTCAATAGGAGGAATGTAAATGAGACAAAGCGTCAAAACTGTATCACCAATGAGTAATGAGGGACGTAATTCATATGCAATTAACAATATAGAAATATCTTTTCTTGAATTATTAAAGGAGAAGAAAATAGAAGATATCTCCATTAGTGAACTAACTGAAAAAGCAGGTGTAGGTAGGGCTACTTTTTACCGTAATTATGAAAAAAAAGAAGATATATTAAAAGTCTATATAACTGATATTTTTTCTGAATGGACAAGTTCATGGGAGGAAAATGATAACGCACCCCTGAGCGAGCATATTAAAAGGATGATTGGACATTTTGAAAATCATTATTCATTTTATAAACTATTAAATGAAAGAAATTTAGTCTATCTGTTAAAGGACGTTATTATTGGAATTTGTGGTCCGAAACCAGAACAAGAATCATTAGAGGCTTATTCTAACTCCTTTGCTGCTTATACACTATACGGTTGGATAGAGACATGGTTTATGAGGGGAATGAGAGAAAGTTCAGCAGAGATAGCTGCGATGTTTAAGAAGCAAGGACTCTAAAGTCTTGCAAGTAGATATAACCTTAAAGGAAGAGATTCCTAACGCTATATTTTTTAAATCTTGATGAATAAATAAGGTAACTAATTAAGAATGGGGTGAGTGATCAATTACGTTTTCACTGGTTTTGTTATCGAATATTTCGTATTTTTATTATATGAATAAGAACTTGATGCATCTCGATAAAGACTAAATCAGAATAATGATGATTGTCACAAGCATAATTCACTGTGGACATATATCAGCGCCATAGTGCAATTCAATAAAATAAGAAAGACAATCTCATTAAAGAATATAGTAAATAAATTTAACAACCTTTCTAAATTGATGTGAAAATTGTGCGATAATCCACTCTAGGCTAAATAAATCGCTATCAATAAAATGTATGATTAGATTACAATAATCATTATCCAGTTTTGTTTAATTTAAGTATATGAGATTGGTATTCGTTTGAGCGTATTCTATACGCTCTTTTTTTATTTCATTAATGATCCCTTTATATAGAACTATTTTCATATAGCCTAATTATTATTAATTATCAACTTCTTAATTTACATTCAATTTACATTTACTAGAAATAATGGTACGATATATATAATAAGTATTTTATATTAATATATGGAAAAGGAGAACAAGTATTATGATGCAACCAAAAATGATGATTTTATTTATGGGTATTGTTGGTTTAACATATGCATCTGATTTTTTAAATGAATATGGATTGAGTTATATGGAAATGTCGACTATGTTATGTTTAATGGTATTACTCATGTGTATTGTATACTTTTATAATAAACTCTTTACAAACATATGGGGTTGCTTTTCAGCACTAGTTGTATTTGTACCTGCTATTGCAGCCTTATTTAATCAAAATGTAAATTATAATGCTGTTATGTTTGATATGGTTGTCACATTGATTTTAATAGGATTCTTTGGATATAAATTATTAAAACAAATAGATATAAAGCGTTATATACAGGGAGTAAGCAAATATAAGAGTCATGATCTTGAATAGGTAGAGCAAGTAAATATAATTATTATCTTAAGGAGATGATTATAAATATCTTAATTCTATGCATTAAATGAAAGTGTCTGGTAAATTATCATTTTAATAAAGTATTTAAGGAATTAAAGTTGTTTATAATGAACGATAACTTACGTATATTAATAAAAAAGGAGGGAAGGTATAAGTGAAATAATCAAATGATT
>CAMTOK010000039.1 GCA_947074115.1 uncultured Erysipelotrichaceae bacterium
AATAACTTCATTACTTTTTTCATAAATTTCCTCCTTTATATTGGTTTATGTACTTACATTCTAATCACTCTAGAGATATTTTTTAATATAAAATCTTATTCTCTATAGGTAAAATATTATAAAAACTCCCCAAAGGGGAGTTCATTATCTAAAAGGAAATACTATTTTTTGGTTTTCTTGATCAAACATGTTGTCTTTTGTAATTGTGACAGTTTTTGTCGCAATTTCTGATTTATGAACTTTCTTATTCATAATCAATTGATATGCATACTCAATACCAAGATATCCCATCGAAAAGGGACTTTGAACGATCAATGCATCCATTTCTCCAGTTTCTAACATACCTACTGAAACAGGATGATTATCAAAGGCCACGACACAAACGCGATCTTTTATCCCTAATTCTTCAATGGCGTAACCAACACCCAATGTTGTCCATTCATTAAAGGTTACTATTGAATTTATTTTTTTATTTGATTGTAATAATTGTTTTGTTGCTTCAGTCGCTGATAATATATCTGAATCTACATTGATGATATTAATACTTTTCACACGTTCAAATTCGTCTAAAGTGTCTTTAAATCCATCTTCACGATCTTGCCCATTTTTTGTATTCATACTAAAATTAACAATACCAACGTGTAAATCCTCTTTTGTTTGATTTAACATAGCTTCAGCTGCCATTCGACCCGCTTCATAATTATCAGTACCAATTCTTACATGTACCAAATCACTATGAATATCACTATCAACGATAATGACTTTTAATCCCTTAGCAATTGCAGTTTCAACTGGCTCAACTAATGCTTCATAATCTATCGCAGATAAGACGAGACCATCATACCCATTTTCGATGACCTGATAAACTTGTTCTATTTGAGTTTGATAATCTTCCTCTTTAGCAGGACCCTGAAAAATATAGTCAATATTATATTCACTACTCGCAGCAATGACACCCGCTAACATCGATTGAAAGAACTGTGATGTTGTTGACTTTGCGACAACAGCAATTCTCACACGAGTTACCTTTGCTTGACATCCAACAATTATACATGTCAGTAAGCAAATGACTATTGCCTTATGCCTAGTTTTCATATTCTGAACCTCCTACTTTAGGAATTTTTATCTTAATCGTTGTTCCCTCATCAAGTTCACTCATCACTGTTATACCATATTCATCACCAAAATAAATTTTAATACGGTCATTAACATTTTTAACACCGATCCCTTTACTATCAGTTAATTCTTTCTTTAAAATATTATCAACCTGTTCCTGGGTCATTCCAACGCCATTATCTTTCACTTCAAAGATTACATCATTTCCATCAAGATAGATTTTAATGAGAATTTCTCCTTGATCTACCATCCTTGATATACCATGATATAATGCATTTTCTATTAATGGTTGCAAGGTAATCTTATTACAATAGTAGCCGAGCGCTTCTTCCTCTATATTAAATTCATAAAAGAATTGATCCTTATATCGATAACTTTGTATAACCAAATAGTTTTTAGCATGCATAACCTCTCTTTCTATAGGAATGAGTTCATAACCTTTAGAGATACTGATCCTAAATAATTGGGCTAGTGCACCGACCATATGAACAGCATCTTCATTCTTGTTCTGTTCACACATCCACTGTATTGAATCCAGTGTATTATATAAGAAATGCGGATTAATCTGAGCTTGCAATGCTTTTAATTCTGTCTTTCGTAATGTAATCTCCTCATTCTTTACTTTATCCATAAGTTCCTGAATACGTAAAACCATGTGTTCAAAAGATTGAGACAAATCATTAACTTCTTTTACGCTATCTCGACTTTTATATTTAAAGTCAATTGCATTCTTTTCAAACTCTTTCATTGCGATAACAAGTTGTCTCATTGGACTTGTTAACGAATGTGACACCATATATGCAATAACTACTGTTACAGTTAAAATACCAACTAATAAAACAACAATCTTATAGAAAGCCTGTGTCACTTTAGAATCTACAAGTTCTGATACAAAGCTAACACCTACGACCTTCCAATTAAATTCGGAGATTTCTTGAATTGAATAGATCCCTCCTTGGTCTATAAACGTTCCTATATTGGTATGGGACAATTTATTCAAATCTTCACTTTTTATATCTAAGTTAATTAATTGTTGTAATGGATGATAGACTAACGTCTGATCAGAGCCTATTATAAAACAATATCCATGATCACCGATTCCAACCTCATCTATGTATAATGCCATCGATGAAAATTGGATATCCATAGTAATATAAATATCTTGATTATAACTACCAGCCCACTGCTTCTTACCAATCGTAATCACCCACGGATAACTTCCTTCAAAAAGGTTAAGGACATGCGTATTTGTAATAAAATCATTACCCCTTTTTGCTAAATCACCTGGAAAAGACAAATTGTTCGTGACATACTCTTTCATTGGTGTATCTGAAACATAATCAAGCACTTCACCAGTTGTTGAATAAATAACTATAGAAGCTATATCATTATTTAAATTCTTCATTGTTGACATATAGTCAATAATTTCTTCTTGATTTTGTTTTTGACTAATAACTTCACTGACTTTACTCATTTTACTTAAGATATCAGTTGAATAATTATTAATTGTATTTGTTACTTGTTTGACTGATTGTTCTGCACTTGTAATTGCTGATGAGAGTAAGGTACTTTCAAATGTTTGATAATACGATAAGATTAAAAAGAATGCAACGAGAAGAGTTGATAAGAGAACAATACCTATTAAATAGAATGTAATTGATGTTTGTTTAAACTTTTTGAACATCTTTTAATTCCCTCATTTTATTAGGTGATAGTTGATAATATTTCTTAAAACAATAACTAAAGTAATGTTGATCATTATAACCACATTTGTTCGCTATCACAAGTAGTTTCTCCTTTGAATACAATACCATCTCTTTTGCGATTTCCATTCTCTTTTTTGTCAATAACGTTATAAATGTTTCCCCTGTATATTTTTTCACCAGTGCGCTTAGATAACTAGAACTAATATTTAAACGTTCACTTACATTCGCTAATGATAACTCTTCATTAGCGAAATCATCTTGAATAATCGTCATAAATTCATCTATAAGTGTTGAACTATTTGTACTTTTTTCCTCTTCGATTAACTTTTTACAATACAAACACAATTCTCTTACTGTCTTACGCTTTCGATGATTTGAAGTTTCCTTAGCTAAAAGAATAGAAAAATCCAAAGGATAATCCGTAATCTTAGAGGCTATCGTTTCACTACAGATTGTATAAACAATATGATATGCATGAGTAATAAAACGAATCAATAACATATCAGTATCAACATCCTTAAATGTTAAATTCACAACTTGTTGAAATACAGAAGTAATGTAATAATCTAATTCTTCTATTTGGCCAGCCTTTAATATCCGTTCTAACTCTATTGTCATACCGTCTATTTCGTTATATTTTAATGATTGATTCTTTTCTACATCTTTTATGAATGTTATATGTTGGTGAATACTTCTTGAATACATAAGAGCGTTATGGGATTCTAAATACGCATGATGTAATTCAGATAGAAGTTGATACTGTTGGCTCACGCCAATAAAACATTGGCATGACAGGGCACGAGTACATGATTGGTTAATTTCATTAACCAAAATACCCAAATACTTTTCAACCTCCCATTTCATACCTGTTATTACTGAAATCATTTTATTGTGAGAAAACAGAGTCCCGTGTTTTAAGTACTTTCCAATTATATTATTAACAGCCTGTATATGATTATATTGGGTAACATTTTCATCCTGATCATTAATAAATTTAATTGTTAAAACAACCATTTCCATTGTTTTATCTAATTCAGGAACTATTTCAAATTCCTTTGCCTTTATTAATAGATTACTTTCAGTTAGTGATTCAATTTCATGGTCAAATATCAAAGGTGTTAGAAAACGTTCTAATTGGTATTGTTCTTCGTCTATTAAGTTTTGTGCTGTAAATGTTTCATGGATTTCATCCATCTTATTTTTTATATCTATCAATTCATCAGTTAATTCTTTACTCGAAATTGGTTTTAATAAATACTTTATAATATTATATTGAATAGCTTGTTGAGCATAACTAAAATCATCATAACCACTTAAAAAAGCTATTTGCGTTGCGGGTCTAACCTCTCTAACACGTCTTGCTAAATCTATACCAGATAAAAAGGGCATTTTTATATCGGTTAATAAAAGATCTGGTTCGTATTTTTCTATATATTCTAAAGCTTCTATTCCGTTTTCTGCTTCGGCTACTACCTCAAATCCTATAGAATCCCAATCAATTCTTTGAATGATGGCCTTTCTCAGTTCATATTCGTCATCAGCAACTACAACTGTATACATACAATCCCTCCCTTCCTACATATTAACACAAATAATGTAAGCGCTCTACTTATTTAAGTAGAATTGAAAAATCTCTAACCAAATGTTAGAGATTCTTTTACTTTATTAGCTATTCGACGATAGTAAATGTATAGACTGTTGTTTGTTTATATGGTTTATTTGGCGAATAGAGATTATATTCTTGATCCTTATATATATTAACACCATTTGGGACATCTTCAGTTTCTAATGCGATAGCACATAATTCATAACCTTTTTGTCCTTTATTAAGTATTAATGCATCATCAAAGTAATTGGCAGTATACACGACAACACTTGGTGCATCGCTTTTCATAACCATTTTTCTTTTAGACACAGGATCACTTAATTCAATTGTTCCTCTTTCTAATACAAATGGTGTATCTAATGCCTTTGTTAATCTAAACTCAGGATCACCTTGTTGTATACGTTCACCTAATAATGTTGGTGTATTGAAGTCAAATGCTGATCCTTCAACAATTGATTCTTCAACAAATGGGTGTCCATCTTCATGAATTTTTAATTTTGTTTGTGTAGGAATGCACAACATTTGTGATTCGATTGATGTTTTCATATCACCTGATAAATTGAAATATAGATGTGTCGTCATATTGAGAATTGATTTTTTTGGTGGAATACCTAAATAATCAATCTTCAAATTATTTTCTTCTAGAGTATAGATGACTTGGTAAGAAAAATCTCCATCTACAAATCCATCAACAGTATGATCACTGACTAAAGTCATAATCAATTTATTCTCTTCCTCTTTAACATCGAAGATTTGTTTTGAAACGCCTGTTTCTCCTCCATGTAAGTGATTAGCTCCGTTATTAATTGAAAGTTGTTGTTCTTCACCATCTAGCATGTACTTTCCATAAGCTATACGTCCAGCAACTGGTGCCACTATTGCATTTAAATACGGTCCTGGTTGTTCTAGATAGTCTTTTGGATTTTCAAATGATGCGATGATATTTTCAAACTGTCCAAAACAATCCTTTGTTTGTAGTTCTGTAATCGTCGCTCCAAAATCAATAACTTTAAATTTAATGTATTCATTTTCTAATGAATATTCATTAATCTCAATTTCATTTGTTTTATAAAATAATGTTTTTGTACTCATATTTCACCTCATATAATTTCTTTTTTTATTTTAAGACTTCCACTGCTCCGTATTTTCTTACTTTTAATACGTGACAAGCACCTTCACCAAAGACATCTTCTATTTGTTTTTTATATTCTGGTACTCTTTCATCTTGGACAAATGCTTGAATCGTTCCTGCAAAGCCACCACCATGAACACGGCATACCCCCGCATCTTTGATGATATGTTCACTCATCGCTAAAGCTAATGAAACAGCTTGTTGTTGTAAATCATGATGTGTATATACATTTTGTAGGTATTTATATGAAGAATCACCTGACTCTTTCACTACTGCTTTGAAGATTTCAAAATCATTATTCCTTAAAGCATCCACTTCTTTTTCTACCCTTTTATTCTCTTCAAACAAATGAATGGCACGTAATACAGAACGATCACCACATTTTTCTCTTAATGAAGCGATATTTTTGTAAAAGTCTTCTTCTTTTAAATCACTAAGAAATTCTTCTCCTAGACTTTCAGCTACGCTTTTCATTTCAGCGGGTATAGCAGCATAATCTCCGGTTAGATTAGCATGAGATCCTTTTGTATCAACTATACATAAACTATGTTCAAATGACGCAAAATCAACATCAATTTTTTCTACCTTTGGATTTTTAATATCAATAAAATCAATATGGATTAATGACCCTACAGCAGAAGCACATTGGTCCATAAGTCCACACGGTTTATCAAAATATACATTTTCTGAATACTGCCCTACTTGCGCTATAAGAACTGGATCTATAGACATTTCATTGTAGAGTCCTGATATAATTGTTCCGATTAGGACTTCAAAAGCTGCACTTGATGACAATCCAGCTCCCATAAGAACATCACTCGTCATATACGAGACAAAGCCTCCTATTTCATAGCCCAATTCTTTTAATCTTGATAAAACACCTTTGACTAATGATTCAGATGTTCCAAACTCAGCAGTATTTCGTTTTAAATCATTTAAGTCTATTCTTGAAATATCAATGTCGTCAGATAAAATTTTGATATAATCACATTTTGCGACAACAGCGATCGCATCCAAGTTAATTGCAGCAGCTATAACTTGTCCATGTTGATGGTCAGTATGATTTCCCCCAACCTCACTTCTTCCTGGAGCACTGAAGATACATACATCTTGTTCACCATATAACTTTTCAAATTCTTCAATCGCTTGAACGTAGCGTTCCTTTTGTCTTGATAACAAGTTTACATCTACATATAAGTCAACAAGTTTTTCATCATACTCACCATGAAGTAGTTTTTCTTTTAGTAATTGGCTTTTCATAAAACCCTCCTCCTTGTTTAATATATTAATTTTATCAAATAACAAGGAAAATATATATATATTTTCTTATCATGAAGGTATAAAATTCTATACAAAAAGGGATTCAATGAATCCCTTTCGTCGTTTATCTATATTTTTTCTTTAAAATCCACACTCCACCAACAGATGAAATCATACCAAAGTAACTCATCATTAACATTAGGATTGGATCTGAAGTTTCTGGCGCAAAATCAGAACCCTCATTTCCATCTGTACCTAAAGTACTGAAATGAACATTTTCAATGATAAATCCTGTTGTTATATTCCCATAGATTCCACATTCATAAAGATCAAGTAATCTCTCTTCAACAGTATATTTAATTTCATTGTTGTTAGAATCATATACTGGTAGATTATTGATCTTAAGCTTCCACTGGTTAAATTCTCCTAGTGAATAGGTTTCTATATGTTCATCATTAGCATACAAATATACTGTTACACTTTCAGCTCTTGGACCATACCAGACCTTATTAACGACTACTGCAAGAACATCCAGGTCCAAACTTAAAGATGCATTATAAGGATACATATGCCCTTCAGATGTTGAATAGAAATTTTTAACAATTTCGCATCCTGTATATGTCCCTTGTAAATTATAAACATCCGCCTGAGGTGCAATTAAATGACCCAAACCATTTCCGCTATTGGTTGGATAAGTTATTTCACTTGCATTTGGTATGTTAAATACAACACCGGTCCCATTACCATTAGTAGAATAATCAGGTGTTGAGACATTAATACCTATATCGAGGTCACTGTCAGACACCCTTACCCCTGGCATATCAAAAGAACCTGCCCTTTCAATATTAATGACGATATTTGAATCAGTAGCCAATTCATCACAGACAAGAACAAAATAATCATTTTCATCTAATACTGCATCATCAACACGAACATACTCTCATCGTTGATATAGACGACTTTTACTGGATTAGTATATTCTAAGCGATCAACAACATCATTTAAAGTAATTGTTCTTATTGTTGCATCTAATAATTCTGCACTTTGACGTTGTATTTCTTGTCGTGCGATATCCCAATCTATTAAAGTATCTGTTTGTTCAATCCCTCTATATTGGGTACCAAAAATATACGTTGCATTATTAATAACGACGTCATTTCCTGCACGTATTTCGTACGGGTTAACCGTCCCGATATATTGTTTTGGCACAAACGCAGGTTCATAACCAGCCCCTGGCCTTGAGTTTGCATAGATTTTCCCTTTTATGTACGAAGAAACACCAGCATGGTAATCACTAAATATGAATCCATTATCTAAACTTTTCGTAACAACTTTGTCACTACTTATAGACGTTGCTCTATACAAATCCCCACCTGCATACGATATGTACATCACTGACATCTCCAAACGAAAAAACATTATACTTATTAAGAATACTCTCTAAAGTATAATCAACAACCGGTGCATCATCACTACCCATTGTTGGAATCATCATTCCTCCATTCATAAAAATTAAAAGTAACGCAAAAAATACTTTCCTTTCAAAGTATTTTTCATACAATATTTGTCCCTATTTCTTTTTTTGTCCCATAAAAAAGATGAATTATATATTACTAATTTTAGCTTTCTATGTATATTTATTTTACCATACATATATATGACTTCCAAATAAAAGCATATTGGTAAAGTATGATTTTACCAATAAAAAAAGATTATAGGTTATCCTATAATCAATCTATGAAGTATAGACAAGATCATCTGTACATTTGATCGCTGCATATCTTTTGTCCCATATCATTTCTTCATAATAATAGTTAAGCGCTTTTGCACTTAAAAAAGCATTATCAAATGTAGTGATCCCATCCTTTAGTGCAACAATATTAAATCCCTTTTCACTTGCACTTTTAATAGTTGCATCAATACAAAATTCCGTTTGTAGTCCACAAACAACAATATTTTGAATACCCAATTCATTTAAGTATTCCTCTAATCCTGTTTGATTAAATGCACTATTCTTTGTCTTAGTAAATAAACACTCTCCCTCCATAGGAGCAATACGTGAATCTATTTCAAAACCTGGTGTCCCTTGTTCAAGTACATCCCCTTTACCACCATCGTGACTCACATAAATAACGGGTATATTGTTTTCACGACAAGACTTAAGTGTTTCCTTAATTGTCCCAACGACCTTATTTTCATTGTATGGATGACTATTTATCAATCCAACTTGCACATCAATTATCATCATAGCATCTAATTTCATATTTGTTTTCCCCTTTATCTATCCATTAACATACAACCTGATAAACCAAATAAAGTACTTATAACTTTATCTACACCATCATTATAACATATATAGGGAATTGACGAAAATAAATAACGTTTGACAAATTAAATTATTTTTCTTACTTATTTGTTTACTTTTTAATAATCAATACATATTTTTCCTTTCAAAAATGATATGATTAAAGACAGAATAGGAAATCATATGTATAATGCCAAAAACAAAGTGAGGAAATAATATGACAATACGACATTTAAAGATATTTATAACTGTTGCTGAGTGTGGAAAAATGAGAAAAGCTGCAGAATTATTATACATATCACAGCCCTCTGTTTCTCAAGCTATATCTGAATTAGAAAAATATTATGGTATTAAGTTATTTGAACGTTTATCACAAAGAATCTATCTTACTGAAGCTGGTAAAGAATTATTAGAGTACGCTAGACACCTAGTCAATTCATTCGATCATGTTGATGAGATTATGAAGAAAACTGCTCATACGCCTATAATAAAGCTTGGTGGTAGTGTTAGCGTTGGAACATGTTTTTTTGATACATTAGTAACAACTATAGAAAAAGAGATCAAGAATATTGATCTGAGGGTAACTATTAATAATACTGAACATATAGAACAAGAAGTTTTACTAAGTCATATTGATATTGGAATTGTTGAAGGAATAGTGAAATCAAAAGATATGATACAGATTCCTGTTTGTGAGGATGAACTTGTTATTGTTGTTGGTAAAACACATCCATTTTACGATACGAGTCCTATTGTTTTAGAACAATTAAACGGACAGGCATATATATCTAGAGAAGATGGGAGTCTAACAAGAAATCAATTTGAAACTATATTAGCTAATAACAACATACAAATGATCAATAAGTGGAACAGTACTAATACTGAATCAATTAAAAAAGCTGTTATCAATGGATCAGGTTTAGCGATCATGTCGAAACTAATCATCAAGGAAGAAGTAAAAAATGGAACAATGAAAATTGTTCCAATACAAGATATACAAGTTAAAAGAGATATTCACCTTATCTACCATAAGGATAAATATCTCTCTCAAGAATTAAAAACAATTATACAAATAATTAAATTAACAATAATGAATTCATAAAAGCAAAGGTCTTCTTTGCTTTTATTGTTTTATAAAATATTTATACCAAAAATAACTATCCTTTTTTATTCTCTTTAACTCTTTTAAATCCTCTTCATCTCTATCAACATAGACAAATCCATAACGCTTTTTATAACCTTGATGAGTGCTGACTAAATCTATAAATGCCCAAGGGCAATACCCAATGAGGTCAACTCCATCCGCCATAGCGAGTTGTGCTTGATGAAAATGTCTTTCTAGATAATCAATTCTATACTGATCATGGACATGTCCATCATCACTTAATTCATCATAGGCACCTAAACCGTTTTCCGTTATCAATAATGGTAAATGATATCGATCGTATATGCGTCTTAATGTAACTCTAAGACCAATTGAATCAACTAACCATCCAAACTCTGTCTTTTCTAAATATGGATTAATTGCTGCACGATAGACACCTTCTTCGCCGACCATAATTTGTTGATCACCACTTCTTGCTTGTCTATCCGTTCCGTCATTTTTACTTGCAGCAACAGTTGCTGTTGCATAGTAATTAACACCTATAAAATCTGCCTTTGCATTCTTAAGAAGTTCCATATCACCTTCTTCAATAACTGGAGTCCAACCTTTCTCTTTAAGATATGACCATACAAAGGAATTATATCGACCATGCACTGCCATATCAAGGTAAAGCCAGCAGCGGATATTTTCCCAATCCTCAGCTGCAATAACATCTGAGGGGTCACATTTTTCTGCATATATAGCCGTGATATTTGGCGCTGGCCCTATCTTTGATTCTGGATACATTTCATGACATAGGGTAACAGCCTTAGCACTTGCTAAAAACATGTGGTGGTTTTGTTGGTAGAGTTCCTTTTGTGAAGGAACTTTACCTGGATTCATCGCATTGGGATGAATGATCATACAATTTTGTTCATTTATCGTTAACCAATAACGAACGCGATCTCCGTAATTCTCAAATAATATTTTTGCATATTCTTCAAATGCTTGAACAGTTGAACGACTTGTCCATCCACCTTTTTTATATAATTCTAAGGGAAGATCAAAATGGTACATTGTGACAATCGGTTCAATGCCATGTGCCAATAATTCATTAAGGAGATCATTATAAAATTGTATCCCCTTAGGATTAATTTGTCCTTCGCCATTAGGAAGAACACGTGACCAAGATATTGAGAAACGATAGGCCTTTAACCCTAAATCCGCCATTAATTGAACATCTTCTTTCATTTTATGATAGTGGTCACTTGCAACCTTGAAATCAGTTATACCCTGAGGTGGTGTGTGCAGATCTTGTATAGATAAGCCCTTTCCATCTTCATCAAAAGCCCCTTCTACTTGGTATGCTGAAGTACTTGCCCCCCATAAGAAATCTTTGGGAAATGGTTTTAATTGTTTATAGTGCATGAAATCTCCTTACTTTAATAAATTTAGAACCGGTTGTGTAAAGGACGCATCTTGATTTGAATATTCTTCAACTTTACTAAACTCATGACTGTTTGTAATAATAACTAATGTTTCTGTTGAGTAGCCTTCTTTCTCAATAGATTGCATGTCAAACTCAACTAATGTTTGCCCTTTTTTCACAATATCACCTTGTGATATATGAGAATTAAAATACTGTCCACTTAAATCTACCGTATTAATGCCAATATGGATTAATACTTCAACCCCCTCTTCACTCACTAAACCTATAGCATGTTTTGTCGGAAATAGTGTCACAACTGTACCATCAAAGGGTGCTACAACCTTTCCTTCAACAGGTTCGATCATAATACCTTTTCCTAATGATTCACTAGCAAATGCCTCATCAGAACATTCTCTTAATGGCTTTACTTTTCCTAACAAAGGTGCCATCAATTTTAAATTTTTATTTTCGGTTTTTATCTCTACTTTTTCATATTTAAGACTTAATAAATATGTGATAACTGCTGTTGCAATTACCGTAATAACCAATGCGATGATTATGTTATAGAAGAATGACATTGTATCATCTCCTATATATAGGAAGATTGCCGGCAAACCAGATGATCCTGTTGCAAATCTATGTGTTTGAGTTAATCCAGCATAAAGACCGCCAAGTCCCCCTCCAATCATAGCAGCAACTAGAGGATACTTTTTAGGTAAATTGACACCGTATAGTGCTGGCTCAGTAATCCCCATGTATGCTGTGATAGACCCTGATGTTGCCAATTGTTTGATTTTTTTATCTTTCGTTCTAAGAGCTACTACAAATGACGCTGTTGCCTGAGCAATATTCGAACATAAACATCCAGGTCCAAAAATACTATCATAACCTAATTCAGCCATCTGCATAATTCCTAATGGTGCTACAGCAGAATGCACACCAAACATAACCATAAGAGGTAAGAAACCTCCAATAATAACAGCTGGAGCCCAACTCACATTGACGCTTAGGAAATTAAATATTGTAGCAACGAATCCACCAATGATTGTTCCAATTGGTCCTAACAAAGAAAATGCTAGTGTTCCCATAATTAAGAATGTAAGTAAAGGGACAATAACCAACTCCACTGATTTTGGTACCAATTTGTTTATAAACTTTTCAACATAAGATTGAACAAAAATAACAAGCACAATAGGTATAACTGATGATGTGTAAGAAGCTAATGTAAATGGTATGATACCAAAGAATAGAACCGGTTCTCCGGCGGTAACCAATGCATTCCAACTTGGATGTAGCATCATTGCTCCCACTGATACAGCTAATATTGGGTTACACTTTAATTTTTGTGCAATCGTAAAAGCTAACATTAATGGTAAAAAATAAAATACTGCATCAGCAAACATATTTAAAAGATAATATGTTTGAGAAGCGTTTGTAATAATATTACATGTTGTTAAAATAGCCAATACAGCTTTTACCATCCCAGCTCCAGATAATGCAGCTATAATTGGTCCAAATGCCCCTGCGAGAAAGTCTACCATCTTATTAAGTAGTCCTTGTTTGCTTTCAATGACTTCAACATTACGCTTTGTCGTAAACTTAAGTACTTCTTCAAACACATCTTTAACATGTGTTCCAATAACAACTTGATAAACGCCTGCTCCTTTAATAATTTTAGCTATGCCATCCACTTCTTCAAGTCTCTCAGTTTCAGCCAAATCATCGTCTACTAATTTAAATCTTAATCGTGTTTGACAATGATAAACATCATTAATGTTTTGATCTCCACCTACGAGTTTGACAATTTCTTTTGCTAAATTCTCATATTTTTTACTCATAATTATTTCCTCCATTTTTTTTGAGGTAAGGCACAATGACCGGTCTTATTTTGTGAACCCGCTCCCCTATGCTTCTAATTTATCACCTTTGAAAAACGCTTACAATTTTTTGAGTTATTATGAAATTTAGTTTTGAATTTAATATTGATCTTTTAAAATTAGATGAAATTTTATGAAACTTTGTAATCAAAAAGGAACACCATGTTCCTTATCAAGAGTATTAATCTATTGTATCCCTATTTTTACTGTCTCTCCTTGACTCTAATACCTTTGAACTATCTATCTTAAATAGACTATTACGATGATAGTCTTTAACAAAATAACTAGTAAAGAGGACATTTAAAATAAAGGATAATGATTCTTCAGTAGAAAAATTAGAAATCTTTGTATATAACTTTTCACGAGAAGACATTGTTAAAATACAATCTATTTGTTCACGCATATAATCACCAGTACCACTAGTGATTCCTACCATAGGAACTTCTCTCTCTTTTAAAGTTCTAATCTGTTTTTGGGGTTCGGATTCGGGATTATTCCCAGAATATGATATAACAATTGCACAATCATTTGGTCCTAAAGAACGAGAAGCTATTCCATATTCTCCACTAGAAACAACACTTACATGTCTACCAATTGTCATCAATCGTCGTTTGAATAATTCTCCAATATACTGATTTGGACTTAAACCAAATATCATTATATAATTGGCCTTTAATAAATATTCTACAGCTTGGTCAATAATTTCAGGTTTCAGAAGATTCGATGTGTCCTGAATACTTTCAATTTGCAATGCTTTCATACTTTCTATTATATTTTCTGTTGAGTCATGAGGTTGAACAGGAAAATTAACATCAATATAACCGTGTTGTGTTTCTAAAAAGCGTATTTCTTCTATATATGCTTTTTTAAATTCTTTCCAACCTTCATATCCTAAGGATTTTGCAAAACGGACAACTGTTGCCTTTGAAGTAAATGTTCTTTCAGCTATTTCACCAATAGTATATTTATAAAGTTGTGTTCGCTCTTTTAAAACAAATTCGCAAACCGCCTGTCTTGCATCGTGATCGCGATACATCATTTCTTCAACCTTTTGAAATAAATACATCTAATTTCCTCCTTAATCGTCTCATTAAATCATAGCATGTCTCATTGAATTGTCAAATAAACACAAAAAAAGAGATATTCACCTTATCTACCATAAGGATAAATACCTCTCTCAAGAATTAAAAACAATTATATATATAATACAATCAACTATATCAAATTCGTTGTTGTAAACAATTGAATACATAAATAAACAAGTGTACCTATCACCCCAGTACCAAATATAACTGATATGGCACTCGCTTTATATTTTCTAAGAACAATTAAACCACCAATAAATAAGATAAATTCTACAATTCTAAAGTTACTTATTGCAATATCACCTAAACCACCATTAAATAACGCAAGTAAGAGAATAGATCCCCCTGCTGAAGCAATTAAAGCAACAACAGCTGGTCTTAAAGCTGATAAAACAGTTTGAACTCCAGTAAACTTTCTATATTTATAATAGAAGTGAGCTAATGTTAAACAAATAATAAATGCTGGAATAACACAACCTAATGTACAGATAATTGCTCCTGGTAAACCTGCTAAACGTGTTCCAACGAATGTTGCTGAATTGATAGAGATTGGACCTGGTGTCATTTCTGCAATCGTAATTAAATCAGTAAATTCAGCCATAGTCATCATTTGTAAGTTCTCTACGATTTGTGCTTGAATTAATGGGATAGCTGCATAGCCTCCACCAACACTAAATAATCCAACTTGGATAAAAGCAAAGAATAATTTTAATAAGATCATTAACCTTCACTTCCTTTCATTTTATTATCTTTGACAAGATTAATAAGTAATTCAATAATACCTATACCTAAACAACAGAATATAATAATCATTGCACTCACATCCATAAAGAATGTTAAGAAGAATGCAATAAACATAACTGCTATATAGAAATAACGTTTTGTACCAATAACGTTTTTCGCTAAGTTAATAACAACATCAAATATAACAGCAGCGACTCCTGCTCTCATGACTTGTAACGCTATTGCGATATATCTATTTTCTCTAAATTGTTGATAGAACACTGAAATAACAGAAATAATAACCATAGGTGGAATTGATGTTCCAAGAACAGCGATCAAGGCACCTAAAACTCCATGCATTCTATATCCAATAATAACGGAAGCATTAATTGGAATAGGTCCAGGAGATGATTGCGCAATTGCTGTTATATCTAACATCTCATCTTCTTCAAACCACTTTAATTCTTCTACAAACTTTTTTTTCATTAATGAAACAATGACAAATCCACCAC
>CAMTOK010000040.1 GCA_947074115.1 uncultured Erysipelotrichaceae bacterium
ATGTGTATATGATAACTCTCTATTGAGTTGCATACCTGTTAATTCTTCAATAACTTGACTAATATGATTTTGATTAAGATTATGACTCTTATCAAACTTGGCTTTTACACATGACAAATCCAATACATCTATTGCCTTATCTGGGAATACCCTTTGAGGCATATAAACATCACATAATGTGATGATTTCGTCTAAGTTGTCATCATCTATCTTTAATTTATGATAGAGTTCATATTGTTCTTTTAATCCAAGTAGGATTTTTTTTGTTTCTTCCTTCGTATTTTCATTTAATTTAATAACCGCAAATCTTCTATTCATCGCTTGATCTTTTTCAAAGTAGCGATAATATTCTTCAATCGTCGTCGCACCAATAACAGTTAAATCTCTTCTGGCTAAATAAGGTTTGAGTATATTAGAAGCATCTATTGCGCCTTCTGCTCCACCTGCACCAATGAGGTTATGAATTTCATCTATAAATAAAATTGCATTCTTTGCTGAAATGACTTTGTCTATAATCTTTTTAAACTTATCTTCAAATTCACCACGATACTTCGTACCAGCAACAATACCAGATAAACTCATTTCATATATTACTTTATCTTTTAAAGCCTCTGGGACATCTTTATTAACAATTGCCAACGCTAATTTTTCTATTAACGCTGTTTTTCCTACACCCGCTTTACCAATTAATAATGCATTATTTTTTTCTTTTTTACATAAAGTTAAGAATAATTTTTGAAGTTCTTGATCTCTTCCAATCATAATTCTTCCTTGTTGTTCAACAAGCTTATTATAATTAGTCAATTCATGGATCATATCTAATTCATGCATAAGTGACTGTTCTTCACTTAGTTCCCTTTGTATATCATTAAAAGGAATATGATATTTGTTTAATAATTCAACAGCAACACTCTCTTTTTGCATTAATAAAGATATTGATAAAACATTAATTGAAACTTTATTCTCTTTCTTTGCCTGACTCATAGAAATAGCGTCTTCTAAGATTTTCTTAGTGATATCACTATATTCCATATAGAAAGGTTGAATATCTTTCTCTCCAAACAACCTAACAACATCATCATAAATCACTTTATCGTCTACATTGTATGTCTTTAATAGCTTCGATAATTGACTATCTCGCATTTTTAATAAGGATAGAAGCAAATGTTCACTCCCAACACTACTATGACCTAAGTCAAAAGCAATGCTTTCTGCAATGACAATGGCTTTTTGTGCCTTTTCATGAAATTGTGTGAGCATAATACACCTCTTTTCCTTTCTATCATATGAACCTCGATAGAAATTATTAACCTAAATCATTATATTTACTCGTCTTGTTTCATATTTCCCTTGTGTATTGAAAACATACCTATTTTCACAAAAAAAATAAAAAAATATGGAGACATAATGATGCATTTTTCGCTTTACATCGACAACTTTTTGTTGTCAAAAATTGTTATACTGTGTTATTATTCATATAATTGAGGAGGAAATTATATGAAAACATTGATAGAATCAATAAAAAACAATCCCATCAAAACAACACTAATTTTGTTGAGCATTGTTTCAATATCATTAGTGATATTCTGTTTATATTTTATACCAATAAATTTGAATATTTTCATTAAAATATTTGTAGTACTTATTTCTCTATTTATCCTTTATGGACTCTTTATTTTACATAAAAAACATCCAAAAACATCATGTATTATTGAAAGCATTGTTGTCGTTGTCTTAATCGTATCAAGTATTGGTGTTTTTAAAGTTCATAGTTTTATGAATGCTTTAATCGCGACACCTGAATTCGAAACTATTCGTATTGTTGCGAGTGCAGATTCTCGTATTACACCACAGTCTGACTTATCGCAACTCAGTCTAGCCTACGCCACAGACGATCCTTATTCACATGATCAAGGTGTTGAAGTTCTTGAATACAATGAGAAGGACGTTGCAGGCATGGTATCTTATGCTGATATTAATAAAGCTTATCAAGCTTTATTAATTGGTGAAGTTGACCTTCTTGTCTTAACAACAACATCTGTCAACGACTTGGTTGAATTATACGATGATTATGAAAACAATATTCGTTTAATTCTTTATAAAGATTATGAACTTGTTAGTGTTAAACCACGAGAAGTTGATATCTCTAAAAAACCATTTACATTATATATTCAAGGTGCTGATTTATCTGCAGGTCAAAACATCAACTCTACTGGTAGAGGTGATGTTAATATATTACTTACAATTAACCCAGTGACAAACAAAGTAAACTTACAAGTCATTCCTAGAGATCTATTTGTTTATATACCTAGTAAAGATGCAAGTAGTAAACTTTCTTATAGTGGTGGTTGGGGTGGTATTGAATCTTCTATTACCAGCATTGAAAAAGCTTTAGATGTTGAAATTAATTATTATGCTAAACTAAACTTTACAGGACTCACTCAATTGGTTGATGCCCTTGGGGGTGTTGAAGTCTATAGCCATTATACATATGATGCCGGTGGTTATTCATTTGTTAAAGGTATGAACACTGTTAACGGTGAAAAAGCATTGATGTTCTCTCGTGCAAGAAAAATGTTACCACTTAACGACCGTTCTAGAGGGTTACAACAAATGGAGTTGATCAAAGGTATCTTCACTAAATTTGCTGAAGTCCCAACCTTCAATAATGCTTTATCTATTATAGACGCATTAGAAAATAATTTTACAACAAATTTACCACAAGATGATTTTTATAAAGCTTTCCAACTTGTTGTGCAATTGTTGCCACAACTTCAAACAATGGAAAATCATACAATTGAAGGTGAATATGTTTGGCATTATGATGAAGTTAGACCAACGTATTACCAATATTATTTCTATCCATACGATGGAGAAGTAGAATTAGTTAAACAAAGAATTGAAGACACATTAAAAATAGATTAAAAAAGATCTTCCGTGAGGAAGATCTTTTAATTCACTTGTTTAGCGAAAATAACATAACGACGATCAGATGTTGTGTCATAACATGTACTCAACATGAGTAATGGTGATTCTTCCCCATTAACTTCTCGCTTA
Organism: uncultured Erysipelotrichaceae bacterium; assembly: GCA_947074115.1. Classification (GTDB taxonomy): domain Bacteria; phylum Bacillota_I; class Bacilli_A; order Erysipelotrichales; family Coprobacillaceae; genus CAMTOK01. Next base: position 3,058 of record CAMTOK010000040.1, read on the forward strand.
AATTTTGCTTGTCTATTTGCTTCACTCATAAATTCATCGTAAGTATATGTCGATGAATACAATTTGTCATAAGCATCAATAAGTGCTGCTGAGAAGATTTCATATTCATTCACTTCACCATTAGGTAAGTAAACATATACTTTTGAATTTTCAGTGAAAAAATCTTGTTTCATAAAGTATCTCAAATTATGGAAACGTGACCCATTTTTCATATTATGTCCATAAATAATAGTACACGTATCTTCGAGAGTATTGCTATTTCTAAAGTCAGCAAAGAGTGATCCTGCTTTACTATTCTTCTTATAAAGCGTTCTATATAAGTAATAATCATTATCATCACTTTGTAAGATTGGTTCATCTATATTCGTATTCGGAATATATAACCAACCAATAACATCTGTATTTGTTTTAAGTAATTCTTCAAAATTAATTACCCTTTTTAAAGGATCAAGTTCTTCTTGTTCTGGGGTTTCTTCTGTATCTTCAACAACAAATTGATTAACGATATCAGAAGTTTCACGTTCTATTTGATAATACTCAAAGTAAATAGAACCCAATTGATACACTGAATAAGCAAAAACACAACAACAAACAAGTAATAAAAATCTATAAACGTTCTTTTTCATTAAACATTAAATTTAAAGAACATGATATCTCCGTCTTGACCAATATATTGTTTACCTTCTTGACGGATTTTCCCAGCTTCTCTCAAAGCTTGTTCACTACCATATTCAATTAAATCATCATAGCTATATGTTTCTGCTTTAATAAACCCTCTTTGGAAATCAGTATGAATAACACCAGCCATTTCAGGTGCACTCATTCCTTGTCTAAATGTCCAAGCTCTTACTTCCTGAACCCCTGCAGTAAAGTAAGTACATAAACCAAGTAAGGCATATGCTTTCTTGATTAATTTATCTAAACCACTTTCTTCAATACCTAAGTCTTGCATAAATAAGTCTTTTTCTTCTTTTTCTAATCCAACCAATTCACTTTCGATCTTAGCACAAATTGGAACAACATCACAATTTTCTGCTTTAGCGAATTCAACAAGTTGCATATAATAAGGATTTTGAGTTGGATCTTCTAAATCTTCTTCTCCTAAATTTGCAATATAGATTAATGGTTTCATTGTTAATAAAGAGAAATGTTTAATAATTGCATATTCATCTTTAGAACACTCATATAATCTAGCTGGTTTACCTTCTTCAAGTAATTGTTTAATTGGAGCTAATATCTCCAATTCAGCTTTTGCTTCTTTATCTCCAGCTTTCGCTTTTTTCTCTATCTTGCTCACTCTTTTTTCAACAGTATCAAGATCAGCAAATATTAATTCTAAGTTAATTGTTTCAACATCACGGATTGGATCTACATCTCCATCAACATGAGTGACATCTTTGTCTCTAAAACATCTTACAACTTCACAGATTGCATCTGTTTCTCTAATATTTGCTAAGAATTTATTACCTAAACCTTCACCTTTACTTGCACCTCTTACAAGACCTGCAATGTCTGTAAATTCAAAAGTTGTTGGAATATATTTCTTTGGTTGTACTATTTTAACTAACTCATCTAATCTTGAGTCAGGGACTTCTACAACCCCTACATTTGGATCTATTGTTGCAAACGGATAGTTTGCTGCTTCTACTTGCGCATTTGTTATTGCATTAAATAATGTTGACTTACCGACGTTTGGTAAACCAACGATTCCTGCTGTTAATGCCATCTATCATCACTCCTTAACTATTCTTCATTCTATCTAAAAAGCATGTAAAATGCAAATCATTTCTATTTGTCTTTACCTATTCATTTGTTATAATGATGGTAGGTGAATCAAATGAAAAATTTCTATGAATATATGCTTACACTCTATAATCATCATCCGCGTTTAAAGGCAATCGTTATTTTTATTGCAAAAATAACGCCTTTGATATCTTTTCTCTTATACATAATGGTTCTATGTTTTGCATTTATGTATAAAAGGGAGGTATTTTTGACTATCATTATAAAACCACTTATTGCATTTCTTATAGTGACACTCTTAAGAAAACTGATCAATAGAGCAAGGCCATTTGAAACTTATGGGTTCACTCCCCTTGTCAGTCACTCACATGGTGAGTCTTTTCCAAGTCGACACACACTCAGTAGCACAATTATCGGGTTGGTTTCGTTTTATGTTTCACCTGTAATTGGTACACTGGGTATAATTAACGCAATTTTAGTGTCATTATCAAGACTACTTACGTGTGTGCATTATCCAAATGATATTGTATCTGCAATTATAGTAGCAGTGATTGTTTTTATTATTAATTAAAATTTTTTAACTATTTTCATTGACAAGACGATTATTTATATTATACTATACTTAAAATATTTGAAGTATAGTGGAAGGAGGACATTATGCTAACACAAGAATTCCAATCAGTTTACAACATATTTAAAATGAGCTTTTACGCATCTATGTGTGCAACATCTAAAGAACTTGCTATGCAAGAAGCATTCAGCCTAGATGTTATATATATGTTAGGAACGCCAACAATTCTTGAGTATGCTTCTTATATGGGTATTTCACAACCGAATGCAACCTATAAAATCAATCAATTGATTGAAAAAGGGTACCTAACAAAAGAAGTCAGTCAAGAAGACAAACGTGCCTATCACTTAGCCGTTACACCTAAATTCTTAGCATGTTATAGAGATAATGATCGCTATATTAAGAAAATATTAGGTGACATCGAAACAACCTTCGAACCAGAAGAGGTCGCATTACTTACAAAAATGCTAAAAACCGTCAAAGAAAACATGTTAAAAGGAGATTAATTATGAGAATTATCACTGATTCTACATCAGATATAGATACACAATTGGCAACACAATATAACATTGATGTTGTTCCATTAAAAGTTATTATTTCAGGGCAAGAGTATAAAGATAGAGTTGATATTCAACCTAACGAGTTTTATACATTATTAGAACAAGCTGAGGCATTGCCTACAACATCTCAGCCTTCACCACAAGATTTCTTAAACCTTTATGAGGATGCATTAAAAAATGATGAAGACGTTATTGTCTTAACATTATCAAGCGCCGTGAGTGGAACATACCAAAGTGCAACAATCGCAAAAGATTTGGCAGAATCTGATCGTATTCATGTCATTGACAGTATGAATGCCACTCAAGGTTTAAGACTTTTAGTTGAAAAAGCAATTCAGTTAAGAGATCAAAACACTCCAACTCAAGATGTTGTTAACATCTTAGAAGAGTACAAACACAATATTAAAATTATTGCATTAGTAGATACATTAGAATACTTCTATAAAGGTGGAAGACTTTCTAAAACAAGTGCTGTTGCAGGAACCTTATTAAAATTAAAACCAATCGTTGGTTTAGTAGATGGTAAATTAGAATTAATTTCTAAAGCGAGAGGGACACAAAAAGCAACATCTAAAATTATTGAACTGATCAACGCGGACGGTGAAATTAATTTAGATGAGCCAGTTTGTATTGGCTATACTGGAAGTGATGATGGATTAGAAAAATTCGAAGACACATTAAAAGATGCATTTGGATTTAGTAACCCATTATATGCATTCGTTGGGCCTGTCATTGGAACTCATGCAGGACCAGGAGCAAGATTAATAGCCTATATTAAAAAGTAAGTTGAATAAATCAACTTACTTTTTTAATGTCTTTATATACCAACCATCACACGCATTATGCTCTCCTGAATAAAGTGGTTTGGTTAATAACTCAAAACCGTATTTTATATACAAACGATTGGCCTCACTCATAGATAAGAAGGTTTCTAAATAGCATTGATCATAATGTTCACTTGCAAAAAGAAGACATTTATCCATTAACATTTTACCAATTCCCTGACCACGATAATCAGCAGAACAGTATAATTTTTGAAGTTCACAAACAGATGGATATCCCTCTATTTGCCCAATACCGCATCCTGCAATAAGTTTGTCTCCATCATAGACAACATAATAGACTTCATTATTCTCTCTATAACATGTGGACATTTCACCTAGTAAAGGATCACTCCAAGCACAACCATCACGATTTGCATTATATTCAATAAGAACACTTCTAATGAGTTCTTCTAGCTTTTTATTATCTGATTCTTTAATCTTCTGGATTTGCACGTTCAATAACCTTTTTTAATCTTTTTTCAAAATCACGTCTAGAGAACATAATAATTGCACCGCAACCCATACATTTTATTTTAATATCGGCACCCATTCTAATGATCTGCCAATGAGCAGATTTTTTACATGGATGTTGTTTTTTCATTTCTACAATATCATTTAAATTGTATTCCATAATTATCCCTCTCTTTTCAAATAAGCTTGATAAGTATTCTCTAATAACATCGCTATTGTCATAGGACCAACACCACCTGGAACAGGTGTAATATATCCTGCTACTGGTTCAACTGATTCAAAATCAACATCACCACATAATTTATTGTTTTCATCTCTATTAATTCCAACATCTAAAACAACAGCTCCATCTTTAACATAAGAACGATCAAAGAATTTTGCCTTTCCTATAGCAGCAATTAAAACATCAGCACGACGACAAACCTCTTTTAAATCCTTTGTTTTTGAATGTGCAATTGTCACAGTTGCATTATTAGCTAAACAAAGTAATGCAACTGGTTTCCCAACTATATTACTTCTCCCCACCACAACAACTTCTTTACCACTTAAATCATATTTCATTTCTTCTAATAAAACCATCATTCCTTTTGGTGTACATGGAACCAATCCATCTTGTCCTAAGACAAGCTTAGCGACATTAGCTGGATGGAAACCGTCAACATCCTTTGAAGGAACAATTAAATCTAATATATTATCTTCATTAATATGTTTTGGTAAAGGTAATTGTACCAAAATCCCATCAACATATTGATCATCATTTAATCTTTGAATCGTTTGTTCTAATTCATCTTGTGTAATCTCTTGAGATAAACGTATAATCTCAGATTCCATACCTACATAATGACATCCATTTTCTTTGTTTCTTACATATGTTTGACTTGCTTGATTATCACCAACCAATATAACTACTAACTTTGGTAATCTTTTACCTTCTTCTTTTAATACATCAATTCTATTTTTCAAATCTTCTTTTCTTTTTGCTGAGATTTCTTTTCCACTAATAATCATACATCTACCCCCATTTTTTTATATTATAATTGAAAATAAACATAATGTAAATAAACGAAAAGAATAGGATTTCTCCTATTCTACGCTGTACTCTAAAATTTCACCAGTTTGTTTATGAACTTTGTATTCGTAATGACTTGCTCCAAATTCGAATTCAATATCATAAGCATCTCCATCTTCATCAGTAGATTCTGTCACTTCAGATATCGTTACATCAGTTTGTTTAAGATTCGCATGTGCAATCGCTATAGCAAGGGCCTCATCCTTTGTCTTGTAAGATGTATTATCACTATTGGTTGCATCATCACTTAAATTGTCTGTGTAATCTAAGATATCTCCAGAATCACCATGAATTCTGTAAGTGTAATGATTTCCACCTGCAGTAAACTCAAGGTTATATTCAACATGATCTTCAACTTGTGAGTTTGTACTTTGAATTATTTCAACTTGATCTTCTGTTAAATTAGCATGTTTGAATGCAATTTCTTTTGCTTGTTGTTCACTGAGTTTAGGACTAGTATTATTTGCAGAACATGCAACTATACTAAATAATAGGCAGAACATTAAAAGACTTTTTAACCATTTCATTTTATCAACTCCTTACTCATAGTTTGTTCACAAAAAAATGAATTATCCAAATATTTTAAGTTTATTTGAAATTATTTGTCATAAAAAAGAGGGCTTAGCCCTCTTGTTCGATAATATGTCTTGCAATTAAGATTCCATTTGCACCTGCTTGAGCAAGTCCTCTTGTTAAACCAGCACCATCTCCACCAACATATAGTGAATTAATTTCACTTTCAAAACCATCTTTTACTTTTGGTCTTGCTGAATAGAATTTCGCTTCTACACCATAAAGAAGTGTATGTTCATTTGCTATCCCTGGTGTCACATGATCTAATGCTTCAATCATTTCAATAATTGATTTCATTGTATTGTAAGGTAATACCAAACCTAAATCACCTGGCACTGCTTCAGGTAATGTTGGTAATGTATAACCTTCTTTTAAACGTTTTTCAGTCGTACGTCTACCTCTTAAAATATCACCATATTTTTGAACAATGATACTTCCATGAGATAATTTATTTGCTAAACCTGATACTGTATGAGCAAACTCATTTGGTTCATTAAATGGTTCACTGAATGTATGAGATACAAGTAATGCAAAGTTCGTGTTTTCACTTCCTAATTTAGGATCATGATAAGCATGTCCATTTGCTAACATTGTCCCTGAATGGTTTTCAACCACGACATGACCACTTGGATTAGAACAGAAAGTTCTGACTTTTGTTCCAACACTTGTGTTGTAAACAAATTTACCTTCATATAAGTTTTTATTGATTTCGTCCATAACAATATTACTTGTTTCAACACGAACACCAATATCAACTTGATTGTTATATAAATCTAAACCATGGTTCTTTAATACTTTTGTTAACCATGTCGATCCATCTCTACCTGGTGCTAAAACAACATATTTAGCTGCTATTTCAGTTCCATCATCTAAAATAATTCCTTCTACTTTGTTATCATTAACAATAATATCTTTAACAGAAGTTTTGAATTGTTCATCTATATGATTTTTAAGTTCATTTGACATTTCTGTCATAATTCTTAAATTTTCTTCAGTTCCTAAATGACGCACTTTCGCTCTTAGAAGTTTTAATCCAACAGCATATCCTCTTTTTTCTATGTCTTTAATTTTATCTGTCGTCGGATCAGTTATATCTAATGTTGCTCCATGTTTTAAGTATAACTCATCAACATATTTAATAACATCTTCTACTTCACGATTGCTTAAATAATCAGTTAACCAACCACCAAATTCACTTGTAATATTAAACTTTCCATCAGAGTAAGCACCTGCTCCTCCAAATCCTGCTGTAATCGAGCACGCTGGTAAACAACCTGGCTCATTATTTTTTATAATTGGACAAGATTTTAATTTCTTATCCTTGATTGGACAAAATCTTTTCATTACATCTTGACCTTTATCAACAAGTAAAACTTTTAGATTTGGGGCTTTTAATACAAGTTCATAACTTGCCATAATCCCTGCTGGTCCAGCACCAACAATAATAACATCATAATATTTTTCCATAAAAAAACGCCTCATTTCTGGGCAAAAAAATTTAATTTAATAAATTTTATCCTAAAATATTATATCCATATTTTAAACTTAATGTCAAATAAAAAATGTAGAATTTATCTACATTTTTACTTACATAAGAAACAAAGCCACAATTAATGGAATTGTTACTATTGATAATAATGTTGTCATAAAGACAGCTTTAGCTGCTAATGAAACATCTCTATTATATTGTGTCGCAAACAATACTGCACTATTAGCAACAGGCATAGATATAACAATTAATGATACACCTAATATAAGTGGATCAGATAGACATGCATTCAATATTGGAAATGCTAAAATAGGTAGTATAACTTGTTTTATCAAAGTATATGGATAGAGTCTTATTTCAGTAAAGACCTCTTTAAATGGTATTGTCGCTAGAGTTGATCCTATTAATATCATCGCTATTGGTGTTGTAATATCACCAACCATAGTAATTGTTGTTGCAACAACTCCAGGAACTTGTAACTTAGTAAAATAAATCAACAACGCTATTAAAGAAGCAATGACACCTGGCGTTAGCATATCTTTAAATCTAATTTTCACTTTCTTTGCACCACCATAGTTCATTAATAAAACACCAAAAGAGAAAATCAATAAATTAAAGATCATATTAAATATAGCCGTATAGAAGACAGCACCATCTCCAAAAATAGCTTTCATAACAGGGAATCCCATGAATCCTATATTAGAAAACATAGTCATAAATATATAAAGGCCTAATTGTTCTTTCTTTGTTCTTACTATTTTGGCTATGACCCATCCAACAAGTGGTAATATTCCAAAAATCACAATAGCCGCAATAAAGACAATAGCGACATCACTTAAACTTTGTTGACTGTCTTGTGACAACACAGATGAAATAATCAATGCCGGTGTTGTAACTGATAATAACAAACTTGTCAGTTTCTTATTAAAATCCTTATCTAATATCTTAACTAAATATAATATATATCCAAGTCCTATGACTAAGAACAATTGCACCATTTGCATAAATATAACTGTAATATCCATAATACCCTCCAAATTTATCGCATTCCTATTATAACCCAATTATTAGAAAGATAAAGATAATTTCATTAAGAGAAACGATTCTAATAATCTTTTTTATGGGAATCATACTATATAGAGAAAACAATGCCTTTTTATGTTGACATTATTTTCATGTTTCTTCATACTTTTAATGAAAGGATGTGAGATTATATGGACGGCGAACAGAATAGCAATATTATTGATCTCACCATACTGAGATCCTCATATTAACAGGAGGTTCAACATGAAAAATCAAACAAAAGCACAATTAAATCAACTCTTACTTGCCTTAGTTCAACACGATACAAGACAGGTCGATGATATTTATGATGATGTGCAAACTATAGACTTAGCAGAACAAATTGAAGAATTAGAAGACAACCAGTTAGAATATCTATGTAGTCATATTGATGATATTAAATTAGCTGAAATCTTAGAAGAATCTGAAGAAGAATTACAAGTTGATATTATTAATTGCCTAGATAATAGACGTATTCTTGCATTATTCAATCATATTCCAAAAGATACAATAGTCGATATCTTAGGACAACTCCCTATTGGGAAAACAAAACAGTTAATTTCATTAATGAAAGCTGGAGAGAAAAAAATCATAGAACAATTGCTTGGTTATGAAGAAGATACCGCTGGTGGTATTATGACCACTGAGTATATTGCTTTAAATGAGAATTTAACTATTGAGGAATCAATTAAAAAGATTAAACAAATTGCTCCTAAAACAGAAGTTATTGATACAATCTTTGTTTTAGATCAGTATAAACACTTAATAGGTATTGCTGATCTAAGAGATATTTTAATTGGTGAAGACTCGACACCACTTCATACAATAATGGATACGAATATTATTACAGTATTACCAGAAACCGATCAGGAAGAAGTTTCACTTCTTGTTTCTAAATATGACTTAACAACAATACCTGTTGTTAACAAAAATAATTCATTAATCGGGATTATTACTGTCGATGATATCATCGACGTTATCGTTGAAGAACACACAGAAGATTTACTTCAATTACATGGGGTTCATAAAGAAGAATCATTAGATTCATCTTTAATAGACTCAATTAAAATGAGACTCCCCTGGTTAGTTGTTAATCTTGGGACTGCCTTTTTAGCATCATTTGTTGTTAAAATGTTTGAAGGAACTATTGAACAAATTGTTGCCCTATCAGCGACAATGACGATCGTCACTGGAATGGGAGGAAATGCAGGAAGTCAAACACTCTCTATATTAATTAGAGGAATTGCCTTAGGAGAAATCACATTAAAAGAATCTTTACCTGGTCTTAAAAAGGAAATCCTTGTTGGTGCATTTAACGGTCTTGTTACTGGGTTCTTAACAGCAGTTATTGTCTATTTCATTTATGGTAATATCTATTTAGGTGTGATTATTTGTTTAGCTATGATTGGGAACTTAGTGATTTCAGCTTTATTTGGATATTTAATTCCACTTGTATTAAAATCATTAAATCTTGATCCAGCCATAGCGTCTTCAATCTTCCTAACAACAGCAACTGATGTCTTAGGGTTCTTTATCTTTTTACAATTAGCAAATATGTTTTTACCATATTTACTTTAATAAGGGCTATGCCCTTTTTCTTTATGTGAAATTTACAAGCGTTTACATTTTATTCATGTATAATGTAATCATGGGGGTTTAACTATGAAAGATAAAACAATATTGAAGTATCAAATCTTTTATTTCTTTTTAATTGGATCAGTTGGTTGTTTTATGCCATATATTAATGTTTACTTAGAAAACTCTATTGGTTTAACAGGTTCACAAATTGGTTTATTAACAGCCTTATCTCTTGTTATTGGTGTTTGCGTCGTCCCATTATGGGGTATTGTCGGTGATAAAACAAGACAATATCGAGGGTTGTTGATCTTCTCTCTTGTCGCAACAATTATTGTCTTGTACTGTTACTCAAAATCAACAGTTTATATTGGCGTTATGTTCTTTGCATTACTGCTAGAAGTCGCAAGACTTGGTGCTAACCCAATGGCAGATACACTCGCTATGGACTATACAACCAAACATAATGGAAATTATGGTTCAATCCGTAGCATGGGTTCTCTTGGTTATATGCTTGCGAGTATGGCTGTGGGATTCTTAGCAGATATGTTTGGACTTGATGGTCCTTTATTTACTTGTTATATATTATTACTTGGGGCTGCTTTACTCATTTGTTTAACTTTACCTAAACAAGAAACAACAGAAGAAGAAAAAGAAACACCTAATAATAAACATTTTATTGATCTTTTAAAAAATAAAAAATTCTTATTTATATTAATTATTACAATGTTAACGACTGCCGTTGTTGACAGTGTTGGAACTTATGCAGGTAATCATATTGTCACAACACTTGGTGGAGACAATTCTTTAATCAGTTGGTTAACAATGATTCAAGTCTTACCAGAAGTTATATTCTTAGCAGTTGCATTGAAAGTTATCCATAAGACAGGTTATAAGAAATTCTATTTAATTGCTGTTATATTAATGGCTATTCGTATGGCTGTATCAGCAGTTGTTCCAAGTGCTTATGTTTTCTTAGTTGTGTCTGTCGTTCACTGCTTAGGGGTGGCTTGTTATACAGTTGGAAATCTTGCCTTTATTAAACATTCCATTTCTCCTGCCGTATTCGGTACAGCGATCACTTTAATGAATGCCTCTATGAGTATAGCAAAAGCATTCTATGGTTATATCTTTGGTTTTATCTATCAACATCTAGGATCTTATCAAATGTATTTAATTGCTGCTGTATTTGTTGTTATTGCTTGTGTTTTGGTATTTACAACAAAACAATTTAATGATATTGATCAATCACTTATAGAAAATGCAAAAAGCGAATCATAAATTCGCTTTTCTTTTTATTTAAAAAAATGGACTTAGTCCATTTTCTTTTTAACAACTTTTCTTAAACTATACTCTAATATATAAATAAAGATCATTAAATAGATTGTCCATGCGAATATACTTGCCATATCAAATTGAATCCGTGCAAGATTTAACGCTCTACCAATTCCAAACGGGAGCGCTGCGAGGATTTCAGCCATAACAGATACTTTGACACCCATACAAATAGCGTTCATCATACCTGCCAATAATGAATGTCTGATCAATGGTATATAAACACTTCTCATCTTCATAATGAATGGTGGGTGATACATTGCTATAACATCACATATATCTCGATCTATACCTTTTAATCCTTCCAAAATGTTTTGAAACAACAATGGAAACATAACTAGGAAGAGAACGATATAAACAGTTTGCAAAGAAGATGCCCAGATCAATACCAGTATAATAAATGATACATTAGGAATAGCTTGAATCATTGAGACAACTGGAACAACACACTCGTGTATTGCCTTATATTGATAACAAAGATACGCTAATATTAAACTGACAACAAAACTCACAATAACCATAATAAAGACATGTGAGAGTGTTATCAATAATGTTGAGTAAAACTCTATACTCATTACCATGTTCCCCATAACAGATAGAACCTCTAAGGGATAAGGAACGATTAAGTTTTTACCAACACTTACAGCAATCACTTGCCATAAACAGAGCAATACCCCAAAGGAACATAGTCTATATTTCATTATTTTAATAACATACTTTCATTAAATTCAATATTAAACTGACTTAATATATGTGTGATATCTCCAACGACGTCACTCGCTGATACATACTTAATATTTTGTGCTTTCCATGTATTTGCTGCAATTGTCGCATTAGGTAATCCTAATGTATCTGCACCAACACTTTCAATCAATGCTTCTAAACCTTCTATTTCATCTTGATTAGTAAACTCTTTTAATGCATTTAAAGTTGATGAAACATCAACACCATCTTTTACAAAGATCGCAGCTTGAGGATATCCCTCCATCTCACTTTGTGTTATATTTTTATAATAATTTTGAATAGATCCTGCAATACTCAAATCTAATCCCAATTCTTTTCCTTTTGCGATTGTTGCTGCAGCAACTGGTTGTGCCATTAATGCATATTGGCATTTCCCTGCAAGCACTTGTGCTTGTACATCACTGACTGCAGAATAGTATGTCTTATTTGTATCCTTCAAATAATCAATACCCTCTTCAACAATTGATAATATTTTACCTGGTACAGCAACTTCTCCAAATGCATAGAATTCACCATTATCTAAATCATTATTTTGAACAATGTATAAATTCCCCCAAGTTAAAACACCAGCTAAACGATATGTTGTCGC
>CAMTOK010000041.1 GCA_947074115.1 uncultured Erysipelotrichaceae bacterium
TAGTGAATTATTCAAACTATACACTAGTGTAACAATAATGCTTGACCACAACAGTTTTAAATTTATGACTTTTTAGAGTATAAATCAAAATAAATATTAATGTTATTAACAACAATAATGCCTGCAAAAATTTAACATCATTGTTATTAAAATGTCTTATTAGGATATCCAATATAGAACTACCACAAATACCCCCTATACAGGAACCAACTGAAATATAGAAAACAGTTTTTATTTCTAACTTGAATCCTTTATTCATTTGCTTAATAATAGAAATAATACACATACTAAACACTGCAAAACTTGAATATAAGCTTATTGTTGAAGCGTTATGATAACCAATAGCGTCTAATACAGGTTTGATCACGACACCACCACCCAAACCTGCAATAGCGCCAAAAGTTGTTGCAATGAGGATAACAAAGGAATAGATATATATCATCTTAAATCTCTTCTATTTGGAACAATATCTGCTGTTTCCTGATAGAAAGTTAACATTCTTTCTTTAAGTTCAAATAATACCTCTTTATAATCAAGATTATCAATAATATTATTAAGTTCTTGCGGATCTTTATTTAAATCATACAATTCATCTTTTTCATAAAGACGTTTCACATATTTCAAATCTCCCATACGGATCATTGTTGCTTTGGTATGTTCAGGACCTTCTTTTCCCTGTTCGTGTAGACGTGGCCAATACCACGATTCTGGACCATGACCTCTTTCCATCGCCCAAGTTTCTCCGTGGATTCTTCCACCTTCACAGAACACAGCATCTTTGTGTTCATCATCTCCAGCTAAAACATGTAGCAATGAACTTCCAAATTGCACATATTCCGTCTCAATACCTGTCATATCACACACAGTTTGTGTCAAGTCTATTAACTCAGCTAATGCTTTTGTTTTTCTTGGTAAACATTCAAACTGCTTCGCCGGTTTTATAATGAGTGGAATGTTAGTAATCGGATCTTCAAAACAGTTTTGAACTTTTTCAACAATATCATAATCACCTGTGTAATCACCATGATCAGCAAATACAAAGATACTTGTTTCATCATAAACTTTAAGATCCATTAATTTTTCTTTTAACATTCCGAATTGATAATCAAACCTTGACACCATCGCTAAATATGTTCCAACAACTTCTTTGTAATACTGATCGAGCCAAGAACTTAAATTTTGGTTTTTAGCAATCCCCTTCAACATTGAAGGTTTATCAAGAGTAAGCGCGCTTGGTCGTCTCGACCCTATTATATTTCTATCAATACTAGAGTACCAAGGCTCTTCACAAGCATATGGAGGATGTGGATATGAAATTGTTAAATATAAGAAAAATGGTTTATCAGATTTTCTTTCTTCTAAATACTTTAACGCCCTTTCTACACATCTCCAATCGCTACCTGGCTTCCTTGCTGCTTCTTTAGATATTTCACCAATATAATGAGAATAGAATCCTTCACTCGTATAATCGGTAGGCATTTGATAATCTCCATGTAACGCTTTATCTCTCACAGTGTCTTTTGTATCCTCATCGTGAACACCATCAAAATATACATCACAGTAATCACTCTGTGATTTATTTCCTGGTATAATATCATTTCTTCCTACCCAGATCACTTCATATCCATTTTGCTTCATCGTTCTCAAGAAGTTAGGCTCATTATCATCTTGTAAATAGTGCATAGTCCTATGCCCTGTTGTGTGAGGGTATAGTCCAGTCATAAAACTACATCTTGAAGGCACGCATACCGGGTTTTGACAATAGGCATTTTCAAAAGAAACACCATCATTAAGTAGTGAATCTAAATTTGGAGTTATAGACGCATCACATCCCATATGGTGCAATGAATCATTTCTCATTTGATCTGCTACAAAATAGACTATATTTGGTTTGTTATTCATGTTATTTCACTCACTTTCATCTATAAATGAAACACTTTCATTTAGAAAGTGCTTCATTTCTCATTATTCAATACTTAAATCTTTATTTGATGCAATTTCACTTTCTTCTAATGTTGCTTGTTTGTCAATAATTCTAAAGAATGGTAAATAAATTGCAAATGTTAAGAAAATACTAAAGACTTGGAATAATGCAACCTGCCATCCACCTTGAATAAATCCACTAATAACAGGTGGCATCGTCCATGGTATTTGATAACCAATTAATACCGGTAAGATTCCTATAGCAGTTAAACCATAAGCTAATATTGAAACAATTAATGGGGCCATAACAAATGGTATAATCATTGTTGTATTTAAAACAAGTGGTGTCCCAAACACTATTGGTTCATTTATATAGAATAAGTTAGCAGGAAAAGCGAGTTTACCTAAAGTTTTATATCTTTGTGATCTTGCAAAGAATATCATAAGAACACATAATGATATCGTCATACCTGCTCCACCAAAATTATAAGTGTTTTTAAAAGCTGTAGAGTATATATGAGTTGGTGCAACTCCAGCTTGGAAGTTAGCTAAATTTTCTAAAGCCAATGGTAAAAGTAAAGGGTTTGCGATTGAATTGACAACATTCCCTCCGTGAATACCAAAGAACCATAAGAGATGCAAACAAATTGTAAAAATAATCATACCCCAGAAGCTTCCACCAACTGCTTGAAGTGGTGTTGCAATGACTATATAAATAAGACTATGGAAACTTCCAAAACTTGTTAAGCTGAATAAATATGCAACAAGTAAGAAAATTGTTCCGATCACAACAATTGGAATTAATGAACTAAAAGATTTAGATACCATCGGTGGAACACCTTCTGGCATTTTAATAACCCAACCTTTTTTAGTAAATAATATAAACAGTGATGATGCGACAATACTGACAATCATTGCTACAAATAAGCCTTTTGCTCCCAACCAATCCATTGATATAGCTGTCACAATCTTGTCTTCATTTGTTACAATTTGAGCCAAAGGAGTCACTATCATAAAAGAAACTAAAGATGTCAATCCACCAGCAAATCCATCATAACCTTGATCTTTTGTAAATGAATATCCGATTGCAACCACAGTATATAATGCAATTAAATCAATCGTTAATTTAGATGGCAATGATAACCATGGAGATAATCCAGAATTAGCAAGCCAAGTTGTCCAAGATGTAATTGGAAAACTTGTAATTAAGGTAAAAATCGAACCAAAGATTGTTAGCGGTAAAATAATCATAAAGCCTTTATTAATAGCCTTGAGGTATTTATTTTCCGCAAGTTTTGCTCCAATAGGAAGCAATTTTGTTTCTAACACACTCATGAATTTGTTCATAAACTCTCCCCTTTTGATTTTATTAGAAATATTCATTGGTACCGTAATGAAACTTTTTCCATTTTCATTATATACCATATTAAAATAAGTTTCAATACATAACTGAAACTTTTTTTAACATAATTTGAAACATATTTCAACAATATCTGTTCATGGATAGATATTTTTGACAGAATCTCAATTTAAATATATAATTATATTACATAACAATAAAGAGGAAAAACTATGAATCCATTACAAAAAATAGAAGTACATAAAAATAATTATACAAATGTTGAACAATTAATATATAAAAGAGTCAAAGATGATCCTGCAAGTATCATTCATTTACCAATAGAAGATATTGCTACTGAAACTCAAACTTCAAAAGCTGCAATTATTCGCTTTTGTAAGAAATTAGGTTATTCCGGTTTTGCCGAATTCAAATTTGAATTATCGAGATATATTATTTCTGGAATATATGATGATACAGAAAAAGAAAGTGTAGATGTAATCAAATCAATCACTTCTCTTTACAGTGGTTTTATTCGTCAAATAAATGAAAAACTTAATGCTGAAGATATTAATAAAATCGCAAATGAAATAAAAACTGCTCATCGCGTTAAAATAGTCGGAAACAATAGGACAGGTCTTTCCGCACAACAACTTCGTTATAGAATGTCAAAGATAGGATATGATGCAGAGGCAGTTGTTGATATGGTTCTTGTCTCTTCTATACAAGATTCACTTAAAAAAGGAGATTTGGTTATTCTTTTTTCTGTTTTTGCTGCTGGAAAAACATATAATGACTTTGTTAAGGAAGTTAAGGATACAGGAGCGACAATTGTCCTTGTCACTATGACGCCAAATTCTACAATTGAAAAATCAGCTGATTATACCTTTACACTTCCTTGCATATCAAGGGCTTCAACATCATCTTTCCTTGATGATCAAGCCTTATTCTTCGTCTTTATTGAAATACTATTAGCTTATTTAGCTCTCTAAATAAAAAAGCATACGATGATTATCGTGTGCTTTTCTTTGTTAAGAGTATGCATAATTTCTCTAGAATTTGATCCAATAATTTTTTATATCCGCATTCGTCATCATTGACAAAGGTTATCCTTTGTCTTTTACATTGTCCTCGACAAATCTTTTCGTATTGACATTGATGACAGAGTTTGGGGTAATTTCCATCATTCATAAATAGATCAGCTTGAATTGATTCACTCATCAATTCAAAAGAATCTGTCATAGCATTACCTAAACAATATTCATCTAATACGTAAAAATCACATGGGTAGACACTCCCATCAGATTCTATTACATACTGAATCTGGCATTCACCTAAAAAACCGCATTGTGAGGGAGGTTGTCTCATGAGTAATGAAATAATATTATCAAATAATGAGATACTCATTCTTTTTCCTAAGTCCAAGTCGTTCGACCAATATCTATAGAGTTCACTATAGAAATAGTAAAACATCTCAGCTGTTAAAGAAAATTCATCTTCTTCTTCATTTAAACTTGGTAGACATGGAATAAATTGTACATATTCAAAACCTTCATGAAGATAGAAATCATATACTTTCTTTGGTTCCTTAGCCAACTGTTGAGTTAAGACTGTAAGAATATTAAATTCAATATTATTTTGCTTTAATAACCTAATATTATCCATTATTTGTGTAAATGTATCTTTATTTAGATGATTCAATCTAAAATAATCATGATTCTCTTTGAATCCATCTAATGAAATACCTACCAAAAAATTATATTTTTTAAATAACGAAATCCATCTTTCATTTAATGAATATCCATTACTTTGAATTGAATAATTGACACTGATACCTTTTTTATGGGTTTCTATGTACGAAGTCGCCATTTCATAGAATTCTACTCCTATCACTGTAGGTTCTCCACCTTGAAATGCAACATGCAATGATTCTAAATTTGGTATAGAGAAGATATTGTTGACAATATCTATTAAAACCGACTCTTTCATTAATCCATTATTTTTTATTTTTCTTCGATCACTCACATCTTCATAAAAGCAATACTTACATTTCATATCACAACTTGAAGAAGATGGTTTTATTAGTATTGTTAGATTCTTCATAATTCCCCCCCAATACGTTAATGTTAACATAATTAATTCAATATTGAAACATCAGTTACAAATTATAAAACACTATAATTAGTATTTTAATTATAGTGTTTTTTTTATTTTATCTAAAAAATTAAAAATATTTTCTAGATTATCATCATTTGAAAAATCATCAACGCAGTGCGTTGCACCTTGTATTCTATGAAAAATACAGTCTTTATTATTTTCAGTTAAATATTTATACAATTGTTCTGATTGTTTAATATTTACTACAGCATCATCCGTTCCATGCTGTATAAAATAACTTGTCTTTGTTTCTTTAATAAAAGGTTTCAAACTGTTTTCTTGTAGCCTATAAACCAATCTCTCCTTGGATGTTTGAAAAAGCTTTTCAAGTAAAGTTTTATGACAATCAATTAGTAAAGACCCTGCAAAACTCGCTTCATGATTTAAACTATAGTCAAATGTACCATACCAATCAATAACAGCTCGTATATGAATATCATTTTTAAATTGAAGTCGTTTATCTTTGTAACGTAAACTTGCATGTAATGCCAATGTAGCACCTGCCGACTCACCCCATAAAACAATTCTTTTAATATCTATACATAAATCTCGGCAATGCTTTTCTATAAAGTCTATTGCATTTAATACATCAACAACTATTTCTTCAAAACATGCCTCATCCACAAATCTATAGTTAAGACTCGCTACAGCGTACCCACGAGTCAGTGCTTTTAAGGCGGGTTTTAATTGATATCGCCCCTTATCCCCTTTTATATAAGCACCGCCATGAATAAAAATGATAAGTGGAAAACATTCACCCTCATCTGGTAAATACAAATCAAATTTATTCCTGCTTGAAAGATCACTATATGCGATATCTAAATACTTTCTTTTTATTTGACTTGTATCGAGATATCGATCATAAAGTTCTTCAAATTCTAACTTGTTCATTGAAATAAATATGATGCTAACATAATGATGAGAGGCATAGAGATAATTGATAATAAAGTTGTTAAACAAACAATGAGTACTGATGTTTTATAATCTTGATCATATTGTTGTGCATATATAGCAACATTAGAGCCAGTAGGAGCACTTGCAGCAATCAATATAGCAAGTTTCATGTCATATAGAGAATTTGGGAGTATTAACATAAACCCTAATGTTGCTAATGGAATAATGATTAATCTTATTAAACTCACTTTATATAAACTTATTGAAGAAACTAAGTCTTTTAAATTTGCTTGAGCAAGATAAACACCAGATATAATCATAGCTAATGGTGTATTTAATCCTGCTATTAATGACATTGTACTGTCCACTAAATCAATATTAGGGACTTTAAATATAAATATTAATAAACCAATAACAAAAGAAATAAGAATTGGATTTGTTTTGATTTTATTCAAAGATATTAATTCTTTATTTTTTGTCATGATAAAGACACCATAAGTAAATTGAAATATATTTAACAGTGCTATCAAGCTTGCAATATAGAAGACAGCTTGATCCCCCAACACTGCACTCACTAGTGGAATCCCTAAAAATCCAGCATTAGAAAAAGCAACACTAAATTGCTTCACGCCATCTTTTTTAAAGAATATATAACCGATTAGCATTGCTAAAATTAATGTTATTAACGCTATAACAGTTGTATAAATGAGTGATTGCATTTTTTCAGCAGTATACTCAACCCAAAATGTCCTAATAATGATAATTGGAATAACACAATAAATTAAGACAGTCCCTAATTCTTTAGATCCTGCTTTTGTGATTTTTCCTTTTTTAAATAACATAAATCCTAATAACATTAAGATAAACATAATTGAGATTTGTTTTAATAAAATCAAACCGACTTCCATCTTATTTCCCCCTAAATAATAGTTAAAGAACGAACAAATGGTATTTGTCGTTCTTTATTTTTTTATGCTTCAGCTTCTTTATTTTCAGCAGCTAATAATTGTTTATCGTATAATTTAATGAAAGGCATACAGATAATAACGTCTACAGCAAGTAAGATAAACCATACAGGAATTGTTTTCCAGTCCATAGTTGCTAGGAACGCTTGAAGAGGCCCTGGTACTGTAAATGGTAATGTTGTAAAGAATCTTCCTAGAATACCCATATCCATTAAAATATAAGCAGTTGCAAAGTTAATCATTGAACAAATAATTAAAGGTATATAAGTTAAGATGTTTAATACTGTAGGAATACCAAAGATCATTGGTTCATTAATATTGAACATTGTTGGTACAGTAGCAACTTTACCAATAGATTTCATTTGTGCAGATTTACACATAAATAACATAATAATTAAGAATGCAGTGTATGTGATCCAGTTACCAAATACTGAGTTAACAGCACCAGCAAAGATTGCAGGTAATGCTTCCCCTGTAGCATAAGCTTGTGCATTTAATGCAAGTGCAGCAGTCGTAATTGGTGATGTAACAACAGATACCATGTTAGCACCATGAATCCCAAAGAACCAGAATGTTGTCATTAAGAAGTTAATCACTAAGATAGAAGGTAATGTACCAGCAGCAGATAATAAAGGTTGAATTAAAGAATAAATTAATGTTGGTAATCCCCCACCAATAGTACTAATACAAATTGAGTTTAATACTAAGAATAAGATAACATTTGCGATTGTTGGAATAAGTACATTGAATGGAGCAGCAACATTAGGTGGTACTGAATCCGGCAATTTAATACAAATGTTATATTTCGTAAACAGTCTATTAATTTCAACAACTGCTAAGGCAATAAGAATACCTGCAAACATTGAACTTGCTCCTAATTGAGAAATACTGAAAACAAGATCATTGTTTGGATAAGCAGAAACACATAAGAAAATAAATGTAGCAGCAACCATATTATTAATAGCGTTTAATTTATATGATCTTGCTAATTGATAAGAAATACCCATAACAACATAAATTGAGATAATACCAATTGTTAAATAATAAGGTATTAATAATGTTGTAGACCAAGCTGCCGCCCAGTTTTGCCAAGCAATTAAGAATTTAAAGAAAAAGTTAGTTGCTTCAATTCCTGCAGGAATTGGTGGAATAGCTAAGATCATCGCAAACCCACCAATAATAGTAAGTGGGATTAATAATGTCATACCATCACGAATAGCAGCCATATGTTTTTGGTTCCCTATAACTGTAGCTACAGGTAAAATCTTTTCTTCCATGAAAAGCTGAATTTTCTCAAATATCGAACCCTTAGATTTACTCATATTTTTTCCTCCCTTTATAACCGCCTGAGTGATAGCGGTTTCTACATAACTTAATCATACAATACATGTAAATTATATTCAATAGTTTTTTTATATTTTTAAATATTATTTACATTTACTGATATTTATGATTTAATATATACAGAGAGGAGTTTGAATATGAAAGTCGGATTTAATAAAAAGATTATTACACCAAAATACCCTGTCGGCATGGCAGGATATAACAGAAAATCATTGAGTACTGGGCATATTGACGATATTGAGATCAATACTATTGTCATAGAAAGCCTTGGCCATAAAAGCATTATATGTGAGATAGATTGTATTATGTTAGAGCGAATCTTTTGTGATGATATTAAATATTATATTCAAAATAAATATAACATTCCTGTAAATAATGTCATAATAAGTTGTATTCACACGCATTCTGCACCTGTTTATTTCAAATTGATTTTTGAAGATACATTGGCTGATCAAGACCTTTATCAACAACTCATAACACAAACAAAGGAATCGATTGATCAAGCCATTCTAACTTTAACAGATTGTTCTATTGACTATCAAACATGTTCTATTGAAGGATTATACGGGAACAGAAATACATTAGATGGTTTATCTGATAAAAGCGTTCAAGTGTTGAATTTTAATGCTCAAAATAAAACTATATGTTCTCTTATAAATATAGCTGTTCATCCAACAATTTTAGATGGAACAAGTTTTGTTCTGTCAAGCGACCTTTTAGGAAGAGTGAGAAAAGGATATGAAGAAAGGGTAAATGCTCCAGCTATTATTTGTAATGGGACAACTGGTGATGTATCTACACGCTTCTATCGTGAATTATCAGGAGTAAAAGAGCTAGAGTATGTTAGTCAGAATATACTCACTCAAATGGATGATAAATTGAGTCATGAAAATATTCGATTTGAATATCAAAATGCTTGTCATGCTCACTATTTAACTCATAGTGACTTTTCTCAAGATCAAGTGACTATAGATTACTTATCTTCTTCACCTCAATCTCCACAAGAGGAATTTTTAAAAGTTCGCTCACAAAAGAAATTAGATCTAGGTGAATTTGATTTAGAATTAATAAGTACAATTATGTATTTTGATGATGTCTTTATCATTGGCTTACCTGGTGATGTAGTGAGTTATTTTGGTTTACAAATTAAGAAAAGTTTTCCTAACCATAAAGTCATTATTATTTGTTATAGCGATACGTATTGTAATTACCTTGTGAACAAAGAACAATACGGTAAATACTTTGAAACATTTGTATCAAGATGTATGAAAGGTGAAGCTGATAAATTTGTCGATAAAGTTATCAAAGCGATGAATTCTTTGTTATAATAACAAAAGGAGGTACTTATGAACACTTATGAATTAATGGAATTAAATAAAAACTCTTTTACTAATAATGAAGAATTGATTTACGAATTTATCAAAGATAATGCCTATGAGGTTTTCAGAGGTACTATAGTTGATATGGCAAACAAAGTAGGTGTTTCACAACCTGCAATCACACGTTTTTGTAAAAAAATCGGTTATGAATCTTTTACTGATTTTAAAATGAATTTATATAAAGCAGAAAAAGAATCAGGTGAAACAAAATCTTCTGATATGAACTTTCCTGTTTTAGAATCATATACAAGCTTAATTAAAAAAATGGACACTGTCCTTGATAAACATGAGTTAAAAGAATTCGCTCATTCAATTATTAATGCACGTCGTGTTTTTATCGTTGGAACACACAAAAGTCGTCTTCCTGCTGAATTATTTCAGTTAAATGTTTATAAATTTGGTATTAACTGCAATTTATTTACATCTGAAACTGATGTTGAACTTAACATGCTAACAAATTCTGATGACTTAGTGATCATCGTAAGTGCATTTGGTGAACTTTATAAAAATCTTGTAAAAGAATTGAATAACAACGATGTTCCAATTGCTTTATTAACAATGAATAATAAGATAACAAACAAACAAATCTATAAACATCTCTTTTGGTTACCTAATCATAGAAATCAAAATGAAGACGTATATACGGAAAATCCAGTTATTTTCTCAATGTTTATAGATCTATTAACATCTTTTATCGCTAAATCTATTAGACATAACTAAAAGGAGATTATATGAAACTCATAATCAATGCTGATGATTATGGTTATACTCAAGGAATTAATAAAGGTATTATCCATGGTCATAAAAATGGTATTATATCTTCAACGACTGTTTTAACAAACAGTCCTAATTTACAACAGTCATACGACTTAGTTAAAGAGTGTCCTCAATTGGGTCTTGGTGTTCACTTAACACTGACACTAGGGAAACCACTCACACAGGGTCATTCTTTGACAGATCAAAACGGGTATTTTTTCAATAGAAAAGAAATAAATCTCTCTATCATGGATAAAAAAGAAATCTATAATGAATGGAAAGCACAAATTGAGCTGTTTATTCAAACATTCAATCAATATCCAACACATCTGGATTCTCATCATAGCGTTCATGATCAACCTGAAACCTTTGCTATTACACAATACTTGTGTCAAGAATACAACCTCACGTGTCGACGACACAGTCCAGCTAAATTCATTGGAAATTTCTTTGGTGCGAACATAACAGTTGATTTCATAATTGAAACTCTTAAAAATAATATAAATGAAGAGTGTATTGAAATCATGACTCACGCTGGGTTTTCGGATCAAGAGTTAAGGGATCTAAGTTCTTACAATGATGATCGTGAAAAAGAATTAGAGATTCTTTGTGACAAAACACTCATCCGTTATATAGAAGAAAATAATATTGCTTTAATTAATTATAATCAGTGTTAAATATAAAAAACCTATCCAGTTCAAACAATGTTTGTTAGGATAGGTTTTTACTATTCATTAATCAATAAGCTTAATAAGATGTTTATTTATACAAAGTTCTAAACTTAATTGTTTTCTACCATGTTTATCAAAATCAATATCAATTGTACCATCAATCATATTTATTATCGTTCCTTCTTCAAAATGAAGATGATCAACACGTCTCCCTTTTGTATAAAGGGAACTATCATAATGATTCTTTAAACTTTGTTTATTCACTCTTGTCTTTTTTGTTACAGTAGAACCATATTTTATTTCTCTTAATTGTCTTTTGTTTTTAGAATAAAACTTCTGATCAAATATCTCATGAACAAAACAAGACATATCAACAGAATCTTCTATTTGATTCTTATAACTAATAATAGAAAGGTTATTTTTAGCTCTTGTGATCGCAACATAGAAGAGTCTCACTTCTTCTTCATAGTCTTCACATTTTTTTGAATGTAAACTTTCAACTGCAGTCTTTGAAGGAAAGACATTGTCTATAACATCTAACAATACAACATTGTCATACTCTAATCCTTTACTTGAATGAACTGTTGAAAGAATAATCTTAGAATATGGTGATACATATTCTTTTTCTTTTATAAGGAACTGCAATTTATCTATTTCATCCATACTGTCTATAAACTTACAGTCATTCGCTATTAACTGATAAACCTTCATCTTTTGTTTAGCAGACGCTATTGAGAAACCATCTTCATCCTTTTTCTTTAAGTAATTTGAATAATTAAGATCATCTAATAGGATTGTCATCGCACGATTTGTATGTGCTCTAATCAAACGTTGAAAATCTGATTTCATCATTTTCACTTTGCTTTTTTCTATATTTGATTTTATACGCGGTATAACATCAAATACTGTTTCATGAGTTTTGATATTCTCTTTAAGAGCGTAGTATTCATCTTTAGATAAATACAAACCAAGTTTGTAATAGATCTTACCAAAGAGATGAATATTAGATAAATCTCTAGCGAATTCTAAATAATCTCTTATATCATTTAATACAAAATGATTAAAGAAAGTATAGTTCACTTCTTTACTATGATAAGGGATATGATTTTCTATTAATGCTTTTATAAGAGGTAAAGCTGATTCATTATTTCTAAATAAAATACCAACTTCTTCATTCTTTGAAACAATATGTTTAATAATATAATCATATTGCATAGACATATTGTTTAAAGTAATATTATGTATTTCACCTTTTTTATTTGAATGAGCTTTTGTTTCTTTCTCTTTTCTATTTACATTTTGTTTTATAAATGCAGAAGACATCTCTACAATATTACTTGTACTTCTATAATTTGTTTCTAGAAACATCACTTTAGCATCTTTATAATCCTTTTCAAAGTTTAATAAAGCTTTAGGATATGCAGCTCTAAATCCATAAATACTTTGATCTTCATCTCCTACCATAAAGATATTATTATATTTTGATGTCAGGATTTGAATGATCTTATGTTGAATAAATGATGTATCTTGAGCTTCATCTACACTAATATAAGGGAATTTATTTTGAACATAATCAAGGAGTTCTTTGTCGTTTTCTAGTATTTCCAAGGCAATACTTAACTGATCATCAAAGTCTATAAAATGATTCATATCTTTATGATTTTTGTATTCATTATAAACTTCATAAAACTTAATCTTAGGGATCTTTATTTTCTTAATCTCTTCTTCACTTAAAAGCATATTCCTACAATATCCTATTTGACTGACAATATCATTTATATCATTATCACCTAAATAAGCTTTATATTTATTGATACAGATTTGACGAATCACTGATTCAGTGCTTGGTATTAAGTTATTATTGTTATAGTTATTCTTTCTATTTCTATTATACAAAGAAATAACATAACAACAAAAACTATGTATCGTTCTAAATCTTACTCTCGATCCTAATTCTTCACCAAACTTATCACTAAATCGTTTCGTCATATCTATCTGTGCTGATTTATTATAGGTTAATGTTAATATATGTTCTGGTAAGACATCACAACAATGAATTAAATAACCAATACGACTCACAATAACAGTTGTTTTCCCACTCCCTGGTACTGCTAGAAGTAGTGTTGCGCCATCCTTCATTTGTACTGCTAATTCTTGTTGTTTGTCTAATCTTATATTATATTTCTTTTTCATTTCTTCAAAATTCATTTTATTCACCCCTTTATATAATTCTTAATTTATCATACATAGTTTACATTTGAAATTCACAATAAGTATTTATAATTTTATCTTAAGTTACAAAGAATGAAAAGAGTTATTATTTATGTTATCACTTGTATGATTGATTAACTGATATTTTGGGTTGTTTATAATCAATAACATAAAAGAAGAAGCTTAATATGAAGCTTCTTCTTACTTATTATAATCTTGTCACTTTAATTTTCTTTAAACTCATATAGACACCTAATAGTGAAACAACACCTAGAGACGTCATACCTACAAATTGAGCATTATCTCCAGTTTCTACGACATCTACTTCAGGAACGATAATGTCTTCCCCTTCGCTATTATCTAATTCTTCTTCATTTTCTTTTTCTAGTTCCTCATCTTTTTCTTCTTCTAACTCTTCCTCTTTTTCTAATTCATTAACTGTCACTATTAATGAAGTTGAAACTTCAATTTCATTTTCAACATAATCTATTGTTAATGTTTGTTCTCCAATAAGACTTGAATCATAACCTGATACCTTGACTAAACTTGAAACATCTCTTTCATAATCACTGTCATATGAAGCAATGGTTGTTAATTCTAATTCCTCACCTTCACTATATATCGTTTTCCCACTTGTCACTATGGAGAGAAGTTCAGATAATGCAACATCAGTTGAAGATGATCCAGGTCTTGAATTAATTCCAGCAATTTGTTTTACTCCACTTGCTTGTAAACTTAATGATTCATAACCATTTGTACCAGTAATATATCCAGCGTTGCTCACGATATTTAATAATTGGTCATTAGCTTCATAAGCAGATAAACGTAACTGAGCATAATAGAGAATACATCCTCTAGGGATATGATAATCGCTCGTCACCATAACGAGAGACTTAATATTAGGATAGGTAGTTCTTAAAATAGCGTAAGTGTTTTGAGCATTTTGTACAGTTGATTTTGATTGATTTTCTACAATCAAACGATCTGGATCTAATCCTTCAGCAAGTAACCACGCTGCCATTTGGTCAGCTTCAGTTGCTGTCGGATTATTAGATGCTGTTCCTCCTCCAGTCACTGCAACATAAGCATTAGGATATTTATTTGCTGACGCTAGTGCTGTTTGTAATCGTCCAATTAATTCGTCTTTCATACTTCCATCTGAATTTAATGAATACCCGAGAACAACGATGCATAACGAATCGTCATCAATAAGTCCATCTGGCGCTTCACTTGTATTCACAACCATATCTGAATTCACATAAATCCAATAATTCATAATGTCACACCATGCACTTGCCAGATCTTCATCAAGCATTTTTAATTCATCAAGTAATCTCATGATATCTGTAGTCGCATCTTCTTGATAAGAACTATAATACGTAATTAATTCTTTAAGAATATCTGTCTCTGAACGTGCATCCACACTCATACAACTCCCTAATACCATCATTACTGAAACAAAAAGTGTTAAAATTGACTTTACTAATCTGTTTTTCATAATTTCCTTCCTTTCTTTTAATCAATTCTTTTACAGATTATTTCATTATACCTACTCTCATTTTAATCCTCATTTCCTCTATTAAAATAGCTAAGTTTCATTTAACACGGTGTTCCAATTATATCACATGAGGTTACGTTATTTACTGGTCGATATATGACATCTAGGTATTTATGTATCATTATTTTGTTGAATTTTAATTTCTTTATAATCAATCTTTTCTTACTAGGTAATTTATTTCGATTGTAAAAAAATTACGATGTAAATATTAAGAATTTATATTGCATTTCATACTTAATAGTTCTATAATTAACCCGTAGTTAGTAA
>CAMTOK010000042.1 GCA_947074115.1 uncultured Erysipelotrichaceae bacterium
GTTCTACATTTAGTGCTTTTGCACATATTTCACATGTCTTAATAGCGATTTCTTCGCCATTACTGTTACATGTATTCGCATTTCCACTATTACATATAATTGCTTTTGCCTCATTATTGATAAGGTGTTTTTTTGTAATAGCGATTGGAGCACCTTGTACCTTATTAAGTGTATACGTACTGCTTGCATGACACATAACATCACTAACAATTAATGATAAATCTTTTCTATTTTTATTTTTCCTAATACCACAGTGAATCCCTGCAGCTTTATATCCTATTGGAGCGCATACTCCACCATCTATCTTTTTCATACAATCCTCCTAGAATGCAGGTGCAACTATTTTTAGTCCTTCAGTTTCATCAAAACCACAAATAATATTCATATTTTGTATTGCTTGCCCTGCAGCACCTTTTACCATATTATCTATACAACTCACAACAACTAGCTTGTGTAATCGTTTATCATAATGTAGTGAAATATCACAGAAGTTAGAATACTTAACAAATTTAAGATCTGCGACATCTCCCTCATTCAATACACGTATAAAGTATTCATTATCATAAATCTTATACGCGTTATATACATCTTCCTTAGACACATTGTCGTTTAAATCTACATATATCGTTGAAACAATACCTCTATTAATAGGTAACAAATGTGGTGTAAATTGTACTGTAATCTGTTCTCCTTGCATCTTTGATAATTCCTGTTCTATTTCAGGAATGTGTCTATGATCACCTATTTTGTAAGGATGGAATGATTCATTACAACGTGGAAAATGAGTTGCTTCACTTAATGATTTCCCTGCACCTGTTGTGCCAGATTTTGAATCTATCACAAAATGATTTGTTTTGTTTATTTTAGACTTTAATACTGGGTAGAGACCTAATAATATTGATGTTGGATAACACCCAGGATTCCCAATGAGTTTACTGTCTTTAATAATATCTCTATTCATTTCAGTGAGTCCATACACTTGTTTTGAATGTAATTCTTTTTCGTTATAGTTTAATCCATACCAATTCTGATAATCTACTTCTTGATCCAATCTAAAATCAGCACCTAAATCAATAAATACTTTATTTTGTTTATCACAAATCGAAGCATACTTTTCACAATAACCATGAGGTAATGATGCAAAGATGACATCTGCCTTTTCAATAACATCAAGATCACTTTCTAATACAGCGTCATAGACACCAAAGAATGTAGGATAGAGATGAGATAATGGTTGTCCAATATAACTTTGAGAGCTTATACTGACTATTTCAACTTTATTATGATTGATTAATAAACGAACAAGTTCTGCACCAGCGTAACCGCTCGCGCCAATGATTCCAACTTTAATTCTATTTTGCATAATCACTTAATCTCTCTTTCATACTGTTAATTGTTATTTTCACACTTGTTGGAGAAGGACCCCCAACGACTGTTCTGTTATTGACACAAGTATCAAGTGATATCGCATCGAAGATATCATCGTTAAACGTTGGATCATATTGTTGATAAATATCCAAATCTAATGTTTCTAATACTTGATCATGTTCAATACAGTATGCTACCAATTGGCCTGTTACTTTATAAGCATCCCTAAATGCTTTACCGTGTTTAACTAGATAATCAGCACAATCAGTTGCATTAATAAAACCTTTTGCTGCAGCTTCTCTCATTTTTGTTTTGTTAACTCTCATAGTTTTGATCATATCTGTAAATACAGGTAAACACAGTTTAACTTGATCTATACAATCAAATAATGCTTCTTTGTCTTCTTGCATATCTTTATTGTAAGCAAGTGGTAAACCTTTCATCATTGTTAATAATCCTGGGACATGTTGAATTACTCTTGCACTTTTACCTCTAACAAGCTCTGCAATGTCAGGGTTTTTCTTTTGTGGCATGATACTTGACCCAGTCGCGTATGCATCATCAAGTTCTACATATTTGAATTCCCATGAACACCATAGGATCACTTCTTCACTAAATCTAGACAAGTGCATCATAATAATTGCCAATGCGTTTGCGAGTTCAATAGCGTAATCACGATCACTTACACCATCTAATGAATTCATACTAATATCATTCATGTGTAGTTGCTCTGCAACAAAATAACGATCTATTGGATATGTTGTTGTTGCAAGTGCACCACAACCTAATGGTGAAATGTTAACTCTCTTTAAGATATCATCTAGTCTCGTGATATCTCTGTAAAACATTTCACTATATGCCATCAAGTGATGTGCAAATGTGATTGGTTGAGCTCTTTGTAAATGTGTGTATCCACACATTATTGTTTCTAAATGTTCGTTTGCTTGTTCTATCAAAACGTTTATTAAAGTCACTAACATTTCCTTAATTTCTTCGATTTCATCCCTTGAATATAATCTTAAGTCTAGAGCGACTTGATCGTTTCTTGATCGTGCTGTATGCAATTTCTTACCACTGATAGGATATAATTTTGTTAATTCTGATTCAATAAACATATGAATATCTTCAGCAACAGGATCAAACAATAAATCCCCATTATTAATATCAGTTAATATTTTATTTAATCCTGTCACTATCTCTTCATAGCTTTTTTGATCTATAATATCTTGTTGGCACAACATCTTGGCATGGGCAAGACTTCCCATAATATCTTGTTTATACATTCTTGCATCAAATGATATTGATGAATTGAATGCGTTCACTCCTTCATTTATTTCTTTACTAAATCTACCTGCCCACAAAGCCATATTGTCATCCCCTTATTTGTTTCTTTGTTGTTCTAATAATGCTTTTACCTTCATTGGTAATCCATATAAATTGATAAATCCTTGAGCATCCATTTG
This sequence comes from uncultured Erysipelotrichaceae bacterium, assembly GCA_947074115.1. Taxonomy (GTDB): domain Bacteria; phylum Bacillota_I; class Bacilli_A; order Erysipelotrichales; family Coprobacillaceae; genus CAMTOK01. The sequence continues at coordinate 2,832 of CAMTOK010000042.1, forward strand.
GTTATAATCTTCATCTTCACCGAATGACGCTGTTTGTTCGCTATATAAAGTATCAGGTGATGTTACCCCAGCCCCCATAATATTTCCTTTATATAATTTTAATTTAACTTCACCATTAACATTCTTTTGTGATTCATTAATGAATGCAAGTAATGCTTCTGTTAACGGTGTATACCATTGACCGTTATATAAAATATCAGCTAATTTTAAAGCGATTTGTTGTTTAAAATGTTGTGTTTCTTTATCAATAGTGATTTCTTCTAAGTTTTGGTGAGCCGCATATAAAATCGTTCCACCTGGTGTTTCATATACACCTCTTGATTTCATACCAACAAGTCTGTTTTCAACCATATCAATAATACCTACACCATGTTTACCACCAATTTCATTTAATTTAAGAATAAGTGAAACTGGATCTAATGCTTCACCATTAACTGCGACTGGTTCACCTTTTTCAAATGAAACAGTAACATATTCTGCTTGATCTGGTGCTTTTTCTGGAGAAACTCCCATTTCTAAGATTTTATCGTATAGAGGTTCATTTGATGGATCTTCTAAATCTAATCCTTCATGAGATAAATGCCATAAGTTTTTATCTTTTGAATAATTCGTTTCTCTATTGATTTTTAATGGAATATTTCTTGCTTCTGCATATTCAATTTCATCTTCTCTACTTTTTAATTCCCATGTTCTCCATGGTGCGATGATATCCATTGTTGGCGCAAAAGCTTTAATTGTTAATTCAAATCTTACTTGGTCGTTTCCTTTACCAGTACATCCATGACAAATTGCATCTGCACCTTCAGCAATCGCAATATCAACAAGTTTTTTTGCGATAATTGGTCTCGCTAATGATGTTCCTAATAAGTATTTTCCTTCGTATAATGCATGTGCTTTTACTGCAGGAAAGATAAAGTCTTTAACAAACTCTTCTTTACAATCTGCACAATAGAATTTAGATGCACCTGTTGCAATTGCTTTTTCTTCTAATCCTTCTAATTCATCTGCTTGGCCTACGTCACCAGCGACAGCGATCACTTCACAACCATAATTCTCTTTTAACCATGAAATAATAATTGAAGTGTCTAATCCTCCTGAATACGCTAATACAACTTTTTTATACTGTTTCTTTTCCATAACTTTTCCCCTTTTCTTTTTATAAGATTTCCCTAAACAAAAAACGCCTCGGGAAATAAATCCAGAGACGTAATATATACGCGGTACCACTCTAGTTGTTGATTTAAAAAACCAACCACTCTTCCCCTTAACGCGGGTAACGTTCTGTTATACTCAATTCCAACAGACTCTCATGGGTGCGATTCATATACAGCGACTTGGTAACCTTTCACTCTGTGTTACCTCGCTAAAAGCGCATCATATATTACTATCCCCAATCAACGATTTAATTTCTAACTTGCGTTTATCATACAGTGATTACATATTTTTGTCAACAATATAATTCATATTTTTTTATCCAAAATATAAATTTATAAATTATATTTACGATTAATCAATAATATTCATTTTATATGATTGTTTTTATCATTTATATATATATTTAATATTCTTTTCAGCAATTTTTGTACCATCATAATTGAAATGAATTTATCTATAAATATATTAAAAAAAGGGGATTACATCCCCTTGCATACATACTCACCTATATTTATTTCATTCGTGAGTGAATAGACGATTTGTGTTAAAACACAAAATCCATCATTAATATAAATTTCAAAAACATGATGATCATAATAGATGTCTAAATGACATTGACCACCTAATTCTTCAGTGTTATTTATTTGACAAACTTTCTCATGGATTAGTGAAACACTTTCACGATTACTCACTAATTGATCATTTTTATATGATAATTTAAGTCCACCTAAATTTATTGTTTCATTATCTTTTAATTCTATTTTTAATAAGAATGGCTGCTTAAAATCAATTTTTATATCTTTATGAAAGAGTTCTTTTATATGTTTTAATGGGTGTTGATATATACGATCATTTTTTTCTTCTAATACCCTCGGTAAAGAAAACATTCCTACCCAGTTATCTTGATCAACTGGCTCTCTCATTCGTAACCAACCCAACATTATTCTTTCACCGTCTTCATTCACAAATGTTTGCGGTGCATAAAAATCAGTTCCATGATCTATAATTTGATAATCCTTTTCTTTAATCATTGTGCATGTTTCTTCATCGAAACTCACTTTCATAATGACTGCACTACTATTCGGTTTTGGTGGTTCATTAATATTTTCTGGTGAGAATATCATATAATACTGGTTATTGACTTTACATAAATCTGGGCATTCCCACATATCTCCTATCGTTTCATCACTATAAGAGTTAATCAAATTAAAGTCTATACCATTATCACTACGATAAAATAGAACTTTTCCATCATATCCTTTTTGAGAAGGAACTTTTGTCCCTATAATCATATCTATTTGGTTATTTTCATTTATCCAAACTTTAGGATCACGTGTATGTGCAATATCTCCAACTTGTGGATCCCTAATAACATCAATAATCATCTTTTTATCTTTATCATTATTAAATGTATATCCATCTTCTGAAATTAATAAGGATTGTGATGCTATAAGATCAGCATCACTATATTGAACATGTATATCTAATGGATTCATTTTAGCATATTGTATTGATGTATAATACAAATACATTTTGCCATTGTATTCTATTGCAGATCCTGAAAAGCATCCGTTCTTATCGAATGATTGAGAAGGATACAAAGCTATTGGGTGGTGTTTAAAATCAATAAAATCTTTTGTTGTTGCATGTCCCCAGTGCATTGTTCCCCATTTTGGTGCATATGGAAAATGTTGATAGAAGATATGATATTCTCCATTATAATAAATAAGGCCATTTGGATCGTTCATCCAATTGTGTGGTGGACAGAAATGTAATCTTGGTTTCATATAAGTCTCCTTGTTTCTTTCTTTATTTTATCATAATGTTGCCTTCACGATCTTTATTTTCATAATTAGGTATTATTTAAGGATTTCTTTTATTGTTTCTATAACACCATTTTGATCATTTGATGGAACGATATATTGACATATATCTTTAATCTGATCGACTGCATTTTCCATTGCACAACTGTGTGTAACAAACTTTAACATTTCATAGTCATTCATTTGGTCACCAAAGGCAATGCATTCATCTGGAGTGATATTCATTTGTTCACTGAATTCTTTTAATGCAACTCCCTTATTAATACCTTTGTCTTGGATATCCATCCATTCATGTCCTGATGTCACAACTTGAACATTATCTGGGAATAGTGGTGCATATTTGTCAACACACTCTAAAACATGACCCGTCTTATCTAAAATCGCAATCTTTAATATTTCATCATCAATATTATCAAATGTCTCTACAAACTGATATGCACAGTAATACTTAACGATTTCGCTCTTATATTCTAAATCTTTATTTAATGCATATGCAGAGTTTTTACCACATAATACGACTAAAATACGTGGGTCATTTATTAAAGTCTCTAAGACAATTTTAACGCTTTCTTGCTTAATTGGATGTGTTTTAACAATTCTATGGCCTATTGATATATAACTTCCATTTTCAGCAATATAAACCATTCTCTCGCTGATTGGTAAAAACTTTTGTACCAATCTATAATATTGATTTCCACTCGCTATAACAAAATATATATTTCTTTTTTCCATTTCTCTAAAGAGTTCAAAGAACTCCTTAGAGAACTTTTTATTTGAATCTAAAAATGTCCCATCCATATCAGTCGCTATTAATTTAATCATGTAATCTCCTTTAAAAAAGAATAGACCAGAAGGTCTATTCTATAATACCTATCATTTTGTTTGCATCTTCTGCAGCTTTGACTTTACTGTCAACATAACTAATATAACCATTCTCGTCAATCATGTATGTAGTTCTAACTACACCCATAACTTTTTTACCATACATATTTTTTTCTTTCCAAACATCATATGCTTGAATTGTTTCTAATGTCGGATCTGCTAATAATGTAAATGGTAGATCATATTTTTCTTGGAATTTCTTATGAGAAGCGACAGTATCTTTACTAATACCGATAACTTCATATCCTTTATCTAAAAAGTGTTGATAATGATCTCCGTATGCACATGCTTGTTTTGTACATCCTGGCGTATTATCCTTAGGATAGAAATATAAGATGACTTTCTTCCCTTTATAATCACTTAATGACTTTTCCATTCCATCTTGATTATTTAAAGTAAAATCTGGTGCTTTGACTCCAATTTCTAACATATTATCTCTCCTTTTTTAATATCATAACATGTTAGTCAAATTATTCAATAAATGTGCTTATCCTTTTAATTGATAAAAACATTCTTTTCCTAAGTATTCTGCTGTATCACCTAATTCATCTTCAATTCTTAATAATTGATTGTATTTAGCGATACGATCTGTTCTTGATGCTGAACCTGTTTTAATTTGCCCTGCATTTGTTGCGACAGCGATATCAGCAATAGTTGTATCTTCTGTTTCACCAGATCTATGAGAAATAACAGCTGTGTAGTTTGCTTTTTGTGCCATTTCAATAGCTGCTAAAGTTTCAGTAAGTGTTCCAATTTGGTTAACCTTAATCAAAATTGAATTGGCAACATCTTTATCGATACCTTCTTTTAATCTTTCTGTATTTGTAACAAAGAAGTCATCTCCTACCAATTGAACTTTTTTACCTAATTGTTTCGTTAAGTAATCCCAACCTTCCCAATCATCTTGGTCTAAACCATCTTCGATTGTCATAATTGGATATTTATTACATAGTTCCACATAGAAATCAACGAGTTCGTGAGAACTAAATGTTTTGTTGTTTTCTCCTGGTAATGTATATTTTCCGTCTTTGTAGAATTCAGAACTTGCTACGTCCATTCCTAAAACAATATCTTCACCTGGTTTATATCCAGCTTTTTCAATTGCTTTTAAAATTGTTAAAATTGCATCTTCATTTGATGCTAAGTCAGGAGCAAATCCACCTTCATCACCGACTGCAGTATTTAATCCTTGATCTTGTAAGACTTTCTTTAAAGCATGGAAAACTTCTGTTCCCATTCTTAATGCTTCTTTAAAAGTTGGAGCACTTACAGGCATAATCATAAATTCTTGGAAGTCAACGTTGTTATCTGCATGTTCTCCACCATTAATAATGTTCATCATTGGTGTAGGTAAAACATGAGCGTGGCTACCTCCAATATAACGATATAATGGAATTCCTAACCCATCAGCAGCACATTTAGCAACAGCTAATGAAACACCTAATATAGCATTTGCTCCTAAACGTCCTTTGTTTGGTGTCCCATCTAAACGACACATTAATTGATCGATTTCTGTTTGTGAAGTGACATCCATTCCAATAAGTTCTTCAGCAATTTCGTTATTAACGTTATCAACTGCTTTTTGAACTCCTTTACCTAAGTATCTTTTTTCGTCGTCTCTTAATTCAACAGCTTCATAGATTCCTGTTGAGGCACCACTAGGAACAATTGCTCTACCAAATCCGTATTCACTTTCAACTTCAACCTCTACAGTTGGGTTACCTCTTGAATCTAATACTTCTCTCGCATAAACTGATAAAATAATATCCATCTTTTTATCTCTCCTTTTTTCTATATATTATACCTCAACTTAAGTATCCTATTCTTTCAATTGTCTTTATCTTACTGCAATTGCATAAGACATTGGTTCATAGGATCTCATAAAATCTTCGTAACTGACTTCCATATTTGCTTCACGAGATGGATCGTGATAAATAAAGACATTTCTTTCATTGTCATAACCGATTAATAGAACAATATGAATATTTTTTACAACTCTACCAAAGTAATAATTCCTGTACGTAGGTTCTTTTAAACTACCTGTTACATATGCAACGACAGGATTACCTAAACTTAATTCAGATTTTAATTCTTCTAAATTAGAATTTGAGATATTTTCTACATTCATATGTTTGTTTGCGTAAGGAACCAATGCAGATGGAAAGATTGTGTAATAGTCTGATGCATTCTCTGCACGTGAAAATGGATCACCAGAAAAACCTTCATACGGTGTTATGCCTCTTGGTTCGTCATCTATAAACTTTATAATTTCTAATTGATTATCGTTTCCTTTATATTCATGTGCCATAAATAAAGCTGTTGTTTCACAACCATTTGGAGCACCTATCTCGAGTTGATTGATGTATGGAACATCTAAATAAACACTTTCTTCAATTTTTGGTTCTTCTATACCTACATGCACATACACAATTTTGTTCGTACTGAGTTTTAATGCATCCTCTACGTACAATTCGAGTCTATAGGTCCCTTTATTATTGATATCTAAATTACCTTTAATAAGTAGTTCTGATGTATCACTATGATCGAGAATCTCATAATACTCGTTTATATTTATTTCTGTATTTAATTGAGTATATAAATGTTGTGGTCCTTTTATTTGTGGTGCTGTTCTGTCTTCAACAACTATATAGAAATTTTCGTTATTATAACTTGCTTTATAACGACCAACTTTTAAGAAGATACCATCCATTCCCTCAATCAAGTCATTATCTTTATATTTAATATCAATGCTTCCACTCTCACCTTCAAAATAGAGTTCTGCGTCCATCATAATTTGGTTGCCAAGTTCAATAACAAATTTCTCTTTTTGTTGACAACCTATTAATAATACAAATAGTATCCCAAATAGTACTGGTAATCGTTTTTTCATAAGTTCCCCTAACTTTGTTTCATCATATAGTTATATAACATGCCTTCTTTTAGTTCTTCGCTAGAGAAACCTAGACATTCAATTAATTGATATGCAAAAGCAAATGTTGTCGCTGGTCCTCGACTCGTGACTATATTGCCATCTACGACAACAGGTTCTTCTTTATAAAGCGAAGTATCAAATACTGATTTAAAATCTTCAGCTGGATATGAAGTGATATATTTTTGATCTGATACTCCTGCTTTTGCTAAAACTATTGGTGCCGCACATATTGCTGCAATCCATTTCTTTTTGTTATTAAAATCTTGAAGTAATTTAATGACCCTTTCATCATCTCTTAGGTTAGTCGCTCCAGGTAATCCACCAGGTAACACAACCATATCATAACTATAAACAGCATCGCTAAATAATGCATCAGCCTCTATTCTTATGCCATGACTTCCATCTACTATCTTATCTTTTAATGAGATCGTATGTGCCTGTATTCCTGCACGTCTTATAATATCTACAACTAATAAAGCTTCACCTTCTTCAAATCCATTTGCTAATAACACCGCTACTGATTTCATATTTAATCCTTCCTTTCTAAAACATCATTAATAAATGTATCTACTGTTTTTGATTTATATCTATCTTTTTTCCAAACGAGAACACATCCCATTTTAATTTCAGGTTTGAGTGGTATAAATCTTATCTCATTATCCTCATAATCATCTATTAAACCACTTATTCCAATTGCAATTCCTAGTCCACTATGAACCAATTGTTTAACATTATATATAAGATTATAAGTTGCAATATAATTTATTTTATCCTTATATTTTCCTAACCATGCATCAAATTCCTTTTGTACAAGTTTTCTTTTTGAAAACATGATATTCTCTCCTATCAATTGATCTGGTTCAATAAAATCATATGATGCTAATTCATGATCTTTTCTAACTATGATTCCCCAAGTGTCTTTATTGTTTAGACGGATGTAATTATAACGAGATGTATCAACAGGTTCTGTCATAAGACCCATGTCTAGCAATCCTTTTTCTAATTTCTCATCTATATCATCTGCTGTACCACTAAATATATCAAATTTAACATTTTCATGCTTTTCATTAAAAGTTTTCATAAGCAATGCAAGTTCTTTTATACCTGTTGTTTCACCACTACCAATACCAATTGTTCCAATTAGCTTTTCATTTTTTTGATTCATCTCATTTTCAGTCAATGATACTAATGATAGAATTTCCTCGGCACGTCTTTTAAATAATAAACCTTCTTCTGTTAATGATAGTATTTTATGATTCCTATGAAAAAGATTAACACCTAAGTCAGCTTCTAGTTGATTTAATTGTCTTGATAAAGTTGGTTGAGTAATATGTAATTGTTCTGCTGCCTTTGTAATATTTCCACAATCAACAATCGCAACAAAATACTTTAATAATCTAATTTCCATATAATCTCCTTCCTTAAAACATCATACCACAATTTATTATATTTATCATTTATTGTCTATAAAATGGAAAAAGTTAAAGTTTCACTTTAACCTTTCCTCATATTTTAAGACTCTTGTTTCATATCCTTCTATTTTTTGATCTAATCGATCAATAGTATTTTGTAATATTTCCATTTTTTTTGCTAATGATTCACGTTGTTCAATCAATAATGCTTTTCTTGTTGGTATTGTATCTTTCCCCATTTTAAATAGAGTTACATATTCAATTAATATTTCAATTGAAATACCCGCATCCCTCATTTTAATAGCAAATTCTACCCAGTTTAAATCTTCCTGTTGAAAATCACGTATACCATTTTCTTTCCTTGTGACAGGAGGAATCAAACCTATTCTTTCATAATATCTTAATGTCGCTGATGATACATTATAAAGTTCACTGACTTCTGCTATTGTCATAGATTTCACCTCTCTTTTATTTTACTCCTTGAAGTGCACTTCAAGTCAATAAAAAAAGTAGGAAGAATGTAAATCATTCTTCCTATCTATGCCTAATCTTTTTTAACTTTAAAGAATGATAATATCATTCCAAATAAAGAAACAATCAATGGTATGAAATACAATTCAAATGAGTAACCATCTGACGTTTTTGGTGGTTCTGGTTTATTAGGATCTTTTGAATCATTATCTTCTACACCCAAAGTTATTATTTGGACATTTTCAATAATAAATCCTGTTTCCATATCACCATAAATCGTTGATTCATAACCCTCCATTTCTACTTCAGTAATTGAGTAGAGAATTTCATGACCTTGATTATATTTAAGGAGACCAATAATTTCTGTTTGCCAGTTATTTTCGTTATTCAAAGCGATAATTTGAATTAAATCACCGTCTGCATATAAATAAACTGTCACTTCATCACCAACATCTCCTACCCATGTTTTCAAGATACGAATTGATGTTTCTTCAACATTTGTATTTGTGATAACAAAACCTTCTGTCGCATTTCCTGTGATAGACGCTTCATAATGTTCCATTTGATTTTCACTGACTGTATATTGAATTTTGGCTCCATCTTCTGCATAAACAGGTAAATTAGTAAACACATATTGCCATGAGTTTGCTGTACTCAAAGCAATAGTCTCAATAATTTCTCCATTTGCATGTAGATTCACTGTTGCATAATCAGCTACAGGACCAATCCATTCTTTATTGACTTGAATTGATGTTGTTTCTGTATTTGTATTTGTAACAATAAAGCCGTTTTCGATGTTTCCAGTAATGACTGATTTATAATTCTCTATTGCATCTTCCTCTATTGTATATGATATTAATTTTCCATTATCATCATACATGTTTAGATGATCAAAGACATGTTCCCATGAATTTGATGCGTTCAATGCAATTGTATCAATCATTTCACCATCAGCTAATAAATGAATAGTGACATGAGATGTTGATGGGCCTACCCACTCTTTATTCACTTTAACTGATGTTGTTTTGATGTTTCTATTAATGAACGTATATTCATTTTCTGATTCTTCTCTCATTTCTGATTTATAATCTACAATTTGATCTTCACTAACAGTATAAACGATTTTTGTACCATCGTCATTGTATACCTTAAGGTTATTGAACGTATACGTCCAATTGTTTGCTGCCCCTAATTCTACACTTCTCATATATTCTTCATCTGCAAATAAATGAATTGTCACGCTGGCTGTAGCTGGACCTACCCATTCTTTGTTCACTTTCATATATGTTGTTTCTGTATTTGTGTTTGTAATTGTAAAATTATAATCTGAATTTTGTTTGATATCAGTTTTATAATTCATCATACCAATTTCCTGAACAGTATAGATGATTTTCGTTCCGTTATCATTATAGACTTTTAATTCCTTGAATTCATAAGACCAATTGTCATCACCACTGATTGTTATTGTTTTGATAACTTTATCATCAGCTAGAAGTTGAACACTAATTGATTCAGTTTTTGGTCCTATCCATTCTTTATTAACATATAGGGACACTGTTTCAGTATTTGTATTTGTAATTTTAAATCCTGTATCCATATGACCTTCAACATTAATATTGTAGTTGTCTAATTGATCTTCTTCAATTGTATATGAAATCATTGTGCCATCAGCATTATACACTTTTAAATTTTTAAACTCATAATGCCATTGGTTGCTTTCACTCAATTGTACATTTTCTACTTCTTCCCCATCAGCAAACAAACGAACTGTTATGCTTTCAAGTTGAGGACCAAGCCAATATTTATTTACACTTATATCTCTTACTTCAGTATTCGTATTTGTTACAGTAAATCCATCTACAGAATTTCCTGTAATTAATGATTCATAGTTTTCAATTTCTACTTCTTGAATTGTATAAACGATTTTCGCTCCATCTTCGTTATAAACCCTTAGATGAGTAAAAATATGTTGCCATTCATTACTATCATTTAATTCATAACTTGTTAAAACCTTTCCATCCGCTAACAATTCAATAGTAACAGCTGAAGCTTTTGGACCATCCCATTTTTTATTGACAGAAATTGATGTTGTTTCTGTATTTGTATTTGTTATCACAAATCCATTTTCAACATTTCCTGTAATTACTGAATGATAATGATCTATTTCAACTTCTTTGACTGTATAGATAATTTGGCTTCCATCACTGTTGTATACAGGTAATTGAGTAAATTCATACATCCAACTGTTCTCATTATTTAATACAATACTATCAACTTTTTTATCATCAGCAAACAAATCAATGATGACTCCCATTGTTTTTGGTCCATCCCATACTTTTGTCACTGATACTGATGTTTTTTCTGTATTTGTATTTGTAATGACAAAACCATCTTCTGTTGATCCAGTAATGACTGATTCATAGTGATTTATATCTTGTTCTTGAATACTATAATTGATTTTTGAACCATCTTCGTCATAAACTCTTAATCCATCAAAAGTGTGTGTCCACAATTTTGATTCGTTTAGAATAACAGTTTGAATAATAATACCATCAGCTAATAAATCAACCGAAATTTCATTTAACATTGGACCATCCCAAGTTTTAGTGACACCGAATGATATAGTTTGTGTATTTGTATTCTTTACAATAAATCCATCACTCATGTTTCCTGTAATTTCAGAATGATAATGTTCAATTTCAATTTCTTGAACTGTATATTCAATAACGTCTCCAGTTTGTGAGTAAACTCTTAAATCTGTAAATCTATAAGACCAATCATTAATACTATTAAGTATCACTTGATCTATACGTTGACCATTTGCGAGTAACTCAATTGTCACTCCCATTGTTTTAGGTCCATCCCAGATTTTCTTTACATCTATTGAAGTCGTTTTAGTGTTTGTATTTGTAATCACAAAACCTTCATTCATAGTACCAGTAATAGATGTTTTATAATCATCTATTTCATCTTCAGTTACGCTATACGTGATTAGCTCACCTTTTGTATCATATTTATCTAGGTCACTAAACGTATATTGCCACTCATTTGATTCATCAATTTCTACTGTTTTTACTATAGCTTTATTCGCTAATAAATGAACAGTGATTTTTGATGTTTTTGGACCATCCCAAACTTTATTAACTGATACTGATGTTTTTTCAGTATTTGTGTTCGTTACAGTAAATCCTGTTTCTGGTGTTCCTGTTATCTTTGATGAATAATTATCGATTTTATCTTCAGTAATTGTATATTTAATAACTGTTCCATCATCATTATAAACTTTTAAAGATATAAATTCATGACTCCAAGTATTGTCTTTCCTTAATACGACAGAATCAATTTCTTTAGAGTCTGCATAAAGTCTGATTGTCGCGCTGGCTGAAGCAGGACCAATCCACTCTTTGTTGACCTTGACTGATGTTGTTTCTGTATTTGTATTTGTAAATGTATACCCTTCTTCATGTGATCCAGTTCTATCTGAAACGTAATGTTCCATTTTGAGTTCTTTTACTTCATATTTAAACTCTTTACCTTCACTTGAATATACCTTTAAGTTTTCAAATGAATATTTCCATGAGTTATCTTTATTTAATACAACTCTATCTATTTCTTTTTCATCTTGAAGTAATAGAATCGTTGCACTATCACCAGGTTTACCAACCCATACCTTATTGACATCTATTGATGTTGTTTTTGTGTTTGTATTTGTAATCACAAAACCTTCATTCATAGTACCAGTAATAGATGTTTTATA
>CAMTOK010000043.1 GCA_947074115.1 uncultured Erysipelotrichaceae bacterium
TCTTGTCAACTGTATCAGTAATAAACAAGAAATACAAAAAAAAGATGAGTTAAACTCATCTTTTAGAAAAATCCAATAACAGCCATTGGTGCATTATCACCTTGACGGTTATAAGTTTTTAATACTCTTGTATATCCACTGTTTTTATCAGCGAATTGTGGTGCAACTTCATCAAATAATTTTTGTACAGCTGTTTTCCCAGTAACAGGATCTACAACGTTTTGTAAAACTTCTGCAGCTTGTCTTCTTGCATGTAAGTCTCCACGTTTTCCTAAAGTAACTAATTGATCAACCATTGAACGAACTTCTTTTGCTCTTGTAGCAGTTGTTTCAATACGACCTTTCATAATTACATCAGTAGCTAAGTTACGTAACATAGCTTTTCTGTGTGATGTTACACGACCTAATTTTCTATTTTTTGCCATAGATGTGTACTCCTTCCATTATATTCGATTAGTCAATAGGTTTAAAACCTAATCCTAATTCAATAAGTTTTTCTTTTACTTCTTTTAACGATTTTTTACCTAAGTTTCTCACTTTGATCATATCGTCTTCACTCTTAGCAGCTAACTCTTGAACAGTTTGGATTCCTGCACGTTTTAAACAGTTATAAGAACGTACAGATAAATCTAATTCCTCAATTGTCATATCTAATACTTTGTTAGTTGTGTCTTCTTCGACATCACTCATAACTTCCATATTCATTGCTAAGTCAGTTAATTCAACGAATGAATTTAAATGTTCAACTAAAATCTTTGCAGCCATTGCTAAAGATTCATGAGGTTTAATTGATCCATCAGTTGAAATTTCTAATGTTAATTGATCATATTTAGCGCTTTGTCCAACACGTGTTGGTTCAACAGCATATGCCACATTAACAACTGGTGAATAAATTGAATCTGTTGTTATAACCCCGATTGAATTTACTAACTTTTTGTTTTGGTCAGCGCTCATGTATCCTCTGTCTCTATGTGCAAACATTTGCATATAGAAGCTTTCCCCAGCAGCAACGTGTGCGATAACTAAATCATTAGATATCATAGTTACTTCTGAAGGACACTGAATGTCAGCACCTGTTACAATAGCAGGTCCTTTCACATCGATGACCATAGTTACATCATCATCCCCATCAATTGAGAAAACGAGTTTCTTTAAGTTTAAGATTATTGCAGTTACATCTTCAACAACACCATCAACAGCTGAGAATTCATGGATTGCTCCTTGAACTTTAACTGCATGGATTGCACAACCAGGAATAGATGATAACAACACTCTACGTAATGCATTTCCTAAAGTTGTTCCAAACCCTCTTTCTAAAGGTTCTATTACAAATTTACCGTAGTTTTCATTTTCATCATATTCTTTTACATTAAAATTTGCTTTTTCAAACTTTTGCATTATTTCCCTCCTCACTTAGAAATAAAAACATTTACTTCATTATCCACGAGGACGTTTTGGTGGACGACACCCGTTATGTGGAATTGGAGTTACATCATTGATTGCTGTAACTTCTAATCCAGCTGCTTGTAACGCTCTAACAGCAGCTTCACGTCCTGGACCAGGACCTTTTACACATACTTCTACAGATTTCATACCATGATCCATTGATGCTTTAGCAGCAGCTTCTGCAGCCATTTGAGCAGCATATGGAGTTGATTTTCTAGAACCTTTGAAACCTAATGCACCAGCACTAGACCAAGTTAATACATTTCCATGTTCATCAGTAACAGTAACAATAGTGTTATTGAAAGTTGAATGTACATGTGCAACACCTTTTGCTATATTCTTTTTAACGCGTCTTTTACCACGAGTATTTGCTCTTGCCATTTTTGTTCAACCTCCTTATCTATTTTTTCTTACCAGCTACTGGACGTGCTTTACCTTTACGAGTACGAGCATTCGTTTTAGTTTTTTGTCCACGAACTGGAAGTCCTTTACGATGACGGATACCTCTGTAGCTTGCGATTTCCATTAAACGTTTGATGTTTAATGCTGTCTCTCTACGAAGATCTCCTTCAACTTTATATTTTTCAACTTCTTTTCTGATTTTGCTTTCTTCTTCTTCTGTTAAATCTTTAACTCTTACATCTTCACTAATACCTGTAGCTGCTAAGATATCTTTTGCAGTTGTACTACCGATACCATAGATATAAGTTAAAGAAATTACCACACGCTTGTCACGTGGGATATCAACACCTGCTATACGAGCCATTGTTTCTCCTCCTATTAACCTTGTCTTTGTTTATGTTTTGGGTTTTCACAGATAACCATGACTTTGCCCTTACGTTTAATTACTCTGCATTTATCACATATTGGTTTTACAGATGGTCTTACTTTCATCTCTTCTACCTCCTTCTGGAAGATTTCTTATTTATGTCTAAATGTAATTCGGCCACGTGTTAAATCATATGGAGATATTTCTACGGTTACTCTATCCCCCGGTAAAATGCGAATGTAGTTCATACGGATTTTACCAGAAACGTGAGCCATGATAACCGCTCCATTTTCCAACTGAACTTTGAATTTTGCATTAGGCAATAATTCTAATACAGTTGCTTCTATTTCAATAACGTCATCTTTTTTTGCCATTGACTAACTCCCTCTTTTAAAGTTTTGTTAAAATCTCATATCCATCGTTAGTAATAACGATTGTATGTTCATAATGAGCTGCTAGAGAGCCATCACGAGTGACAACTGTCCAATCATCACCTAGAACACGCGTTTCGCATCTTCCTAAGTGAGCCATTGGTTCAATTGCTAATGTCATACCCTCTTTTAATCTAGGTCCTCTTCCTGGTGCACCATAATTTGGTACAGCAGGATCTTCATGAACTTCACTACCTATTCCATGACCAGTATAGTCATGAGGAGTTGTGCATCCATGATCTCCTAAATACGTTTCAACAGCATGAGATATGTCTGATAAACGATTGCCTGGTTTAACTTGCGCTAAGCCAGCATATAGTGATTGCTCTGTCACTTCCATTAAGTGTTTTGCTTCATCACTAACTTGACCAACAGCGTATGTCCAAGCACTATCACCATGATAGCCTTTATAACATGCACCTACATCTACTGAAATGATATCACCTTCAATTAATTTTCTATCACTAGGAATTCCATGTACGACAACTTCATTAATAGAAGTGCATACTGAGTTTGGAAACCCATATAAGTGTAAGAATGATGGCGTTGCTCCTGCATCACGAATGACCTGTTCACTTATACGATCAATTTCTAATGTTGTCATACCAGGTACGATCACATCTTTTAATTTATCATGAACAAGGGCAACAATGCGTCCTGCTTCTCTCATTAATTCAATTTCTCTTTGGTCTTTAGTTACAATCATTACTTATCCTCCAAACATTTTTCAATGTCTTTAAAGACGTCTTCCATAGGTTGGTCACCATTAACATTAATGATTGTTCCTTGCATTGTATAATAATCAATCAAAGGTCTTGTTTGTTTGTTATAAGTATCTAAACGAACTTTAACAGCTTCTTCACTCTCATCTGGTCTTTGGTAAAGTTCACCACCACATTTATCGCACACACCTTCAACTTTAGGCGGATTGAATTCGACATGGAAAGTTGCTCCACAAGATTGACATGTTCTTCTTCCTGATAGTCTAGAGACTAACTTTTCTAAAGGAATGTCTAAATTGATGATCGCGTCGATCTTAAATTTAAATTCTCTTGAGATACTTTCTAATTCTCTTGCTTGAATGATTGTTCTTGGGAAACCATCTAGGATAAATCCATTATCAAATGTATTTTCTTTAAGATGATCACGAACCATCGCAATTGTATAGTCGTCTGGTACAAGGTGCCCAAATTGAATGAAATATTTTGCGATAACGCCATATTTTGTTTGTTCACTCAATGCTTTTCTAAACAAATCTCCAGTAGAGATTTGTGTTAAACCGTACTGACTAACCAAACGATCAGCTTGAGTCCCTTTACCAGCACCAGGAGGTCCCATCAAAATTATATTCATACGTTCACTCTCCTTAGTTTTACTATTTTCTAATATAACCATGATACTCTTTTGGAGTAATCAATGTTTTAATTTGACGTGTTGTTTCTAAAGCAACACCTGTAACGATAATTAAACCAGTTCCACCTAATGTTAAGGAAGCATTTGATGTTTGTGACCAAATGACTGGAGTAATTAACGGAATTGCAGCAATGATCAATAAGAACATTGAACCGACAACTGTAATTCTATTTAATACTGTTGAGATAAATCTTTGTGTATCTTCACCAGTTCTAACACCAGGGATAGATCCACCATTCTTTTTCAAATCTTTTGCGATCTTTTCAGAGTCGATTTGTAAATTTGAATAGAAGAATGCGAATAAAACTATCATCACTAGATATAAACAGAAACCAATTGGTTGTTGATAATCTAATACTGAATCAATTGCTTTAGTAATATCATTTGAGCTCATGAAGCTTATTATTGTTCTTGGAGCTGCTAATACTGAAGATGCGAAGATAACCGGTAACACACCTGCACTATTAATTTTAATAGGCATATGAGTTTGGTCTTTCGTTCTCATCATAGTATTTGAATTACTTGCATATATAATAGGTATTTTTCTAACCGATCCTTCGTTAAATACGACAAACACAACGATTGCTAAGTATACTATTACAAATAGTACATACCATAACATACCAAACACTGCAGCTTGAGTTCCTTTATCAAAAGCAACTAAACTTTGGAATGTAGTGATGAAGTTATTTGGTAATGACGAAACAATTCCTGTGAAAATCAATAATGAAGTTCCGTTTCCAACACCTTTTTGTGTGATTTGATCACCGATCCACATTGCTAACATAGATCCTGCCATCATAACAATAACAACATAAACATATGTCCATACTGTTGGTGATGATAAGATACCATATCCTCTATCAAAAGCATATGTTAACGATCCACCTTGAATCGCTGCTAGCAATAATGTAACATATCTTGTTACACGATCTTTTTTCTTTTTACCTGTATTTCCTTCTTTTTGCCATTGAGTCAAAATTGGAATAAGGTCCATTGATAATAATTCAATGATAATAGAAGATGTGATGTAAGGAGATACTCCTAATGAGAAGATTGAAAATCTCTCAAGCATCCCTCCACCTAACATATTCATAATTCCTAGGATACCACTATCTGTCGCTCCCGCAGTCAATGCACCAGCATTAATCGAAGGGATTGTGATGGCAGCACCTAAACGGAATATAAATAACATCCCTATTGTAAAGATGATTCTTTGACGTAGTTCTCCTTTTTTAAAAACACTCTTAAAAAAGTTCACCATGTTAGATCACCTCTGTTTTTCCACCTGCAGCTTCGATAGCAGCAACAGCTGATTTAGAGAATTTATTTGCTTTAACAGTTAATGCAACTTCTAATTTACCATTACCTAAAATCTTTAATCCATCTAATTCTTTTTTAACTAATCCTGCATCTTTTAATAATGTAAAATCAACAACTGTGTTTGCTTCGAATTTATTTAAATCTTCAACATTTACAATTGCAAATTCAACACGATTGAAGTTTGTGAATCCACGTTTTGGTAAACGCATGAATAGTGGTGTTTGTCCCCCTTCGAATCCAGGTTTCTTTCCTCCACCAGCTCTTGCTCTTTGTCCTTTTTGACCTTTACCTGATGTTTTACCAGTACCAGAACTTGTTCCACGACCGATACGTTTTCTTTCTTTACGCGCACCTTCTGTGTATTGTAATTCGTGTAGTTTCATGTTTACACCTCCTATTTACTTTCTTCAACTTTAACTAGGTGTCCAACTGTATTAATCATTCCTTGAATGAATTCGTTGTTTACTTTTTCTACTGATTTGTTCATTTTTGTTAAACCTAACGCTTTAAGAGTGTCTCTTTGGTTTTGTTTTGAACCAATAGGACTTTTTACAAGCGTAATGATAACTTTATTTTCTTTTGCCATGCTTACGCTCCTCCTATCCGTAAATTTCTTCAACTTTCTTATCTCTTAATTCAGCAACTTGTTGTGCAGTTTTTAATGATCCTAAACCTTCAATAGTTGCTCTAACCATGTTGATTGGTGTTCTTGAACCGATTGATTTAGATAAGATATCTGAGTATCCTGCTAATTCAACAACAGCACGAACTGGTCCTCCAGCGATGATTCCTGTACCGGCACTTGCTGGTTTTAAGAATACATTACCTGAACCGAAGATTCCATTAACTTCATGAGGAATTGTTCCATGAAGAATTGGGACGTTAATAACGTTTCTTTTTGCTGCTTCAGATGCTTTTCTAATAGCATCAGGTACTTCGTTAGCTTTACCAGTTCCAAATCCAACTCTACCTTTTTTATCACCGATTACTACTAATGCAGCGAAACGGAATTTACGTCCACCTTTAACTACTTTAGTAACACGGTTAATTGTAACAACACGTTCTTCGAATTCTTTTTCAACTCTAGGTCCATTTTTTCTTGGTCCATTTTTTCTTGGTCCATTTCGTCTTGGTCCGTTTTCTCTTGGTTTACGTTGTTCCATTTTTTAACCTCCTATTAGAATTTCAATCCAGCTTCTCTAGCAGCTTCAGCTAGCGCTTTAACACGACCATGATAGATATATCCTCCACGATCGAATACTACATTTTCAATTTTCTTTGCGATTGCTCTTTCTGCAATTTCCTTACCTACTTGAGCAGCAGCTTCTACATTTCCACCTTTTTCAAGTTTCATATCTACTGAAGATGCAGCAACTAAAGTTACACCATTAACATCATCAATAATTTGTGCATGGATATGAGAGCTTGAACGGAATACATTTAAACGTGGACATTCTGGAGTTCCGCTAATTTTATTACGAACTCTAGCATGACGTTTTTGACGTAAGTCGTTTCTTGACATAGATTTAGCCATGATTGATAGCTCCTTCCTAATTTATAACTACTTCTTACCAGCAGTTTTTCCTTCTTTTCTAATGATTCTTTCACCGACATATTTGATTCCTTTACCTTTATAAGGTTCTGGTTTCTTAACGGCTCTGATTCTTGCTGCGATTTCTCCGACTCTTTCTTTGTCGATCCCAGTAACGTTGATTGTTGTTTGAGTTGGAGTTTCAATAGTTACTCCTTCTTCAGTTTCAATTTCAACTGGATGAGAATATCCAACAGTTAATACTAATTTGTTACCTTGCATTGCTGCACGGTAACCGATACCTACGATTTCAAGACTTTTCTTGTAACCATTATGGCATCCTTCGATCATATTTGCTAATAAAGCTCTAGTTGTACCATGTAATTGTTTTACAGATTTAACTTCGCTTGTTCTCTTTACTGTAATAACATTCCCGTCCATTACGATTTCGATTGATGGTGAGAATTGTTTTACTAAAGTCCCTTTAGATCCTGTTACAGTTACTGTGTTATCTTCTGCGATTTCAACAGTAACTCCTTCAGGTACATTGATAAGTTTATTACCTACACGAGACATCAGTTACACCTCCTGTTTAAATTTTTTTATTACCAGATATATGCTAATACTTCTCCACCGACTTGTTTAGCTCTTGCTTCTTTGTCAGTCATTAACCCTTGAGAAGTTGATAATACAACGATTCCTAAACCGTTTAAAACTTTAGGGATTTCGTTAACTTTTGCATATTGACGTAAACCAGGTTTAGATACTCTCTTTAATCCTGAGATTACTCTTTCGTTACCTTTGTATTTTAAAGTGATATTGATGTTTTTAACGACACCTTCACCTTCAACTGTATATCCTTTAATAAATCCTTCGTTTTTCAAAATTGAAGCTAATTCTACTTTCAATTTAGAGCAAGGCACAACAACAGTTGCATGACGTTGTTGGTTTGCATTACGAATTCTTGTTAACATATCTGCTATTGGATCTGTTACCATTGCGTGTGTCCTCCTTCCAATTTCGGATTATATTTTTACCAGCTTGCTTTTTTAACTCCAGGAATTTCACCTTTATAAGCTAATTCTCTGAAGCAAATACGGCAAAGCATGAATTTCTTAATTACTGCGTGTGGACGTCCACAACGTTCGCATCTTGTATATTCACGAACTTTGTACTTTTGAGGACGTTGTTGTTTAACTTTCATTGATGTTTTAGCCATTTTTTAGTCCTCCTTACTTTTGGAACGGCATTCCTAAAGCTGCTAATAACTCGCGACCTTCTTCATCAGTTGTTGCAGTTGTTACGAATACGATGTCCATTCCTCTTAATTTGTTTACTTTATCAAAATTGATTTCAGGGAAAATTAATTGTTCTTTAACACCTAATGTGTAGTTTCCTCTTCCATCAAATGAATTTTTAGGTACTCCTCTAAAGTCTCTTACACGAGGTAATGAGATACTTACAAGTTTATCTAAGAATTCGTACATTCTTTCACCACGTAAAGTTACTTTACACCCGATAGGCATACCTTCACGTAATTTAAATCCTGCGATTGATTTTTTAGCTTTTGTTACTACTGGTTTTTGTCCAGAGATGATTGCTAATTCTTCAACTGCTTCGTCTAGTAATTTAGAATTACTTACTGCATCACCAACACCGATGTTGATTACGATTTTTTCTACAGCAGGTACTTCCATTACTGAACTATAATTAAATTTAGTCATTAATGACTTAACAATTTCACTTTCATAACGTTCCTTTAGTCGGTTCATTATTTAACCTCCTTCCGATTACTTTTTCTTCTTTGAATTTTTATCTAAAGCTTTACCAGTTTTTTTGTTGATACGAACTTTTTTACCGTCTTCGATAGCGTATCCAACTTTAACTGCTTCTTTAGCTTTTCCATCATAGTATGCAACATTTGATGCATGAATTGGAGCTTCTCTTGTGACAACTCCACCTTCTGGATCTGCTTGTGAAGGCTTAATATGTTTAGTTACCATGTTGATTCCTTCAACGATAACTCTGTTTTCTTTTCTAAGAATTTGAATGATTTCTCCAGTTTTTCCTTTGTCACTTCCTGCAACAACTTGAACTGTATCACCTACGCGTAATTTCATATTCTCGTTCCCTCCTATAATACCTCAGGAGCTAATGATACGATTTTCATATAATCTGCATCTCTTAACTCTCTGGCAACCGGTCCGAAGATACGTGTTCCTTTAGGTGAATTATCATCTTTAATGATAACGCATGCATTATCGTCAAATTTGATTAATGAACCATTATCACGGTTAACACCATATTTTGTACGAACGATGACTGCTTTTACTACTTCACCTTTTTTAACTGTACCACCTGGAGTCGCTTGTTTCACTGTAGCTACGACTACATCACCGATGTTACTAAATTTTCTATTTGAACCACCAAGGTTTCTAATTACAAGTACTTCTTTAGCTCCTGTATTGTCAGCAACTTTTAATCTGCTTTCGTTTTGGATCATTTAAGTGTCCTCCTTTCAGATTTTTAAATTAAACGATTTCTGCTTTTCTAACAACTTCTACTAAACGGAAACGTTTTGTAGCTGATAGTGGACGTGTAGCCATGATTTTTACGATGTCACCGTCTCTAGCAATGTTTTCTTCGTCATGAGCCTTAAACTTTTTAGAAGATTTAACACGTTTTCCGTATAACTTATGTTTAACATGAGTTTCAACTAAAACAGTAATAGTTTTATCCATTTTTGTAGAGACAACTGTTCCAGTGTAAACTTTACGATTGTTTCTTTCCATATTCTTCTCCTTCTATTATTTGTTTAATTCTCTTTCACCAATAATTGTTTTAATTCTAGCAATTGATTTTTTTACTTCTCTAATACGAGCAGTATTTTCTAATTGACCTGTTGCTTGTTGGAATCTTAATCCAAATAATTCTTTTTTATACTCTTCTACTTTGTTAAGTAATTCTTGAGTTTCTGTATTTCTAATATCTTGAACTGTCACAATTACTCACCTCTTCCAATAATTTTACATTTTACTGGTAACTTATGTGACGCAAGTCTTAATGCTTCTCTTGCAACTGCTTCTTCAACACCTGCAACTTCAAACATAACTCTACCTGCTTTAACAACTGCTACCCATTCTTCTGGAGAACCTTTCCCTGAACCCATACGGACTTCAAGAGGTTTCTTTGTTTTTGCTAAGTGTGGGAAAATTCTAATCCAAACTTGCCCACCACGTTTCATATAACGGTTCATAGCGATACGTGCTGATTCGATTTGTCTAGAAGTGATCCATGCACCTTCTTGTGCTTGGATACCGAACTCACCGAAAGAGATTTCAGTACCACCTTTAGCCTTACCTTCATATTTAATTCTATGAGGTCTTCTATATTTAGTTCTTTTAGGCATCAACATGATTATTTATCCCCTTTCTTCTTTGCAGGAAGGATTTCTCCCTTACAAATCCAAACTTTAACTCCTAGTTTACCATAAGTTGTATCTGCTTCTGCAGTGGCATAATCAATATCAGCTCTTAATGTATGAAGAGGTACGTTACCTTCTGAATATCCTTCAGCACGTGCCATATCTGCTCCACCTAAACGTCCTGAAACGCTAGTTTTAATACCTTTAGCTCCTGCTCTCATTGCTGATTGAATAGCTTTCTTTTGTACTACTCTGAATGATGCACGGTTTTCTAATTGTTCTGCGATTCTGTTAGCTACTAATTGAGCAACAACATCTGGATTTTTAATTTCAACGATGTTGATAAACACTTGTTTATCTCCAACTAATTTAGTTACTTCTTTTCTTAAAGCATCAACTGCTTCTCCATCTCTACCAATAACCACACCTGGTCTTGAAGTATGAATGAAGATGTTAACACGATTTTTAGATCTTTCGATTTCGATGTTAGCAACATATGCGCCTTTTAATTTTGCATATAAGTAATCACGAATTTTGATATCTTCATGTAATAACGTTGCGAAATCTTTATCATTAGCGTACCATCTTGAATTCCAATCACGGTTAACGCCAACTCGTAATCCAACTGGACTTACTTTTTGACCCATACAATGCCCTCCTATCTTTCAGCTACCACACATGTAATGTGGCTAGTTCTTTTTAAAATTTGAGTTCCGCTTCCTTTTGCTCTTGCACGGAATCTTTTTAATGTTGGACCTTCGTCAACAAAAATTTCTTTAATATATAATGCGCTTTCGTCTGCACCTTCGTTGTTTACAGCATTTGCTGCAGCAGATTTTACGACTTTGATGATCGCAGGAGTTGCACTTTTGTTAGTATAATCTAAGATACCAAGTGCTACTTTTACATCCTTACCTCTCACTAAGTCAACAACTAATCTTGCTTTTTGAGGTGAAACACGAATCATTTTAGCTTGTGCTCTTGCTTCCATGTTTAAATTCTCCTCTCCTTCTATCTACCTGACTTTTTATCATTAGCTTCATGACCATGATAAGTTCTAGTTGGAGCGAATTCTCCTAATTTATGACCTACCATATCTTCAGTAACGTATACTGGAATATGTTCTCTTCCGTTGTAAACTGCGAACGTATGTTCGATAAATTGTGGGAAGATTGTAGAACGTCTTGACCATGTTTTAATGACTTCTTTTTTGCTAGCTGCATTTAAAGCTTCAACTTTTTTCATTAAATGCTCATCCACGAATGGACCTTTTTTTAAACTTCTTGCCATATTCTCTCCTCCTTATTATTTACCGTTACGACGGCGAACGATTAATTTATTAGATGCTTTTTTACTATTTCTAGTTTTAACACCAAGTGCTTTTTTACCCCAAGGTGTCATTGGTGCTTTACGTCCGATTGAAGTTCTACCTTCACCACCACCATGAGGGTGATCGTTAGGGTTCATTACAGAACCACGTACTGTAGGACGAATACCACGCCATCTGCTACGTCCAGCTTTACCATAGTTTACTAATCCGTAGTCTTCATTACCAACAGTTCCTACTGTTGCTCTACAAACTGCTAAGAATTTTCTAACTTCACCAGAAGCTAATCTTACAGTTACATATTTTCCTTCTTTACCTAAGATTTGAGCAGACACACCAGCAGATCTTGCTACTTGTCCACCTTTTCCAGGTTGCATTTCGATATTGTGGATTACAGTACCTTCAGGCATGTTCCCCATTGGTAAACAGTTACCAACGATAATATCAACGTGTTCTCCAGAGATTACGCTGTTTCCAACTTCTAATCCTTTAGGAGCTAAGATATATCTTTTTTCACCATCTGCATAGTTAACTAATGCGATGTTTGCTGATCTATTTGGATCATATTCAATTGTTGCAACTTTTCCAACAATATCATCTTTATTACGTTTGAAATCGATAATACGATATAAACGTTTATGTCCACCACCGTGATGACGAGTAGTGATTACACCTTGATTGTTACGTCCACCAGTTTTTGATAAACGGATTGTTAATGATTTCTCTGGCTTATTTGTTGTAATTTCTTCATAAGTTAAAGATGTCATATTACGACGACCGTTTGTCGTTGGCTTATATACTTTAATAGGCATATTATTTCCTCCTTATTGTCTTTTCTGGAATGGAGATTCATTCCAATAGTTGATAGGACTATTCTTCTCCGAATAAGTTGATTTCTTGTCCTTCTTTTAATTTAACAACAGCTTTTCTTCTTCTGTTTGTTTTACCTACGTATCTACCCATTCTCTTAGTTTTAGGTTTAACATTCATAATGTTAACTTTTTCAACTTTTACACCAAACATAGCTTCAACTGCTTGTTTAACTTCAGTTTTGTTAGCTCCGATTTCAACATCGAATGTATATTTGTTTTCAGTTTGTTGTAATAATAGAGTTTTTTCAGTAAGTACTGGTTTCTTTAATACATCAGTAATATGTGCCATTATGCCAATACCTCCTCAACAGCTTTGATAGCTCCTTCAGTCATTACTAACTTTGTGCTATCTAAAATGTCATATACGTTAAGGCATCTAGAATCGATAACTTTTACACCAGGAATGTTTCTTGCTGATAAAGCCACGTTTTCTGCGATTTGATCCATAACGATTAATGTTTTTCTATTTGCTTCTAAGTTAGCTAATACTTTGATCATATCTTTAGTTTTTGGAGCATCTAAAGCGATGTTATCTAAAACAACTAATTCACTATCGATTACTTTTTGACTTAAAGCTGATTTTAAAGCTAATTGTCTAACTTTTCTATTTAATTTAAATGTATAACTTCTTGGCGTTGGTCCAAAAACAACTCCTCCGCCTCTCCATTGTGGTGCACGAATTGATCCTTGTCTTGCTCTACCTGTACCTTTTTGTCTCCAAGGCTTTCTACCTCCACCTTTAACTTCAGTACGGTTTTTAACTTTATGAGTACCTTGTCTCCATGAAGCTCTTTGTAGTAAGACCATATCAAAGATTGCTTGATTATTTGGAACAATACCAAATACTGATTCATTTAATTCTGCATCTTTTACTTTGTTACCTTCTTGGTTGTATACTGCAATGTTTAACATTAGTTTTCCTCCTTCCGCTTCATTATTCAGCAGCTTCAGCAGTTACTTCAGCAACTACTTCTTCTGTGTTTTCTACGATTTCTTCAGCTGTTTCATAGATAATTAAATCTTCAGCTTCATTTACTTTACCGTCAGCTTTGATTCCAGATTTTACTACTACTAAACCTTTTTTAGGTCCTGGAATAGATCCGCTGATTAATAATACGTTGTTTTCAACGTCAACTGCTACAACTTCTAAGTTTTGTACAGTTCTTGTGACATTTCCCATTTGCCCTGGTAATTTTTTACCTGGAGCAATTCTGTTAGGAGCGATTGGTCCCATTGAACCAACGATTCTGTGAGCTCCTGACCCGTGTCCTTTAGGACCGATTTTTTGTCCATGTCTTTTTATAACACCTTGATAACCTTTACCTTTACTTGTTCCAGTTACGTCCACGACTTCACCTGCTACAAAGCTATCAACTTTAATTTCTTGACCTACTTCATAACTCATCATTTCGTCATAACGAAATTCTTTAATGAAGCGCTTAGGAGCTGTGTTAGCTTTTGCAAAAATTCCTTGTTCTGGTTTGTTTGCTAATTTTTCTCTCTTATCTTCAAAACCTACTTGAACAGCTTCATAACCGTCAGTAGCAACTGTTTTCTTTTGAAGTACAACGTTTGGAGTTGCTTCTACTACAGTAACTGGGATTAATTTTCCATCAGTAGTGAAAACTTGAGTCATTCCGATCTTGCGACCTAAGATTCCTTTCATGAGTTACACCTAACCTTTCCTATAATTTAATTTCAATATCTACACCACTTGGTAATTCTAAACGAGTTAATACATCAACTGTTTCTGGTGTTGGATTCACAATATCAATAAGACGTTTGTGAGTTCTGATTTCAAATTGTTCACGTGAATCTTTATACTTGTGAACCGCTCTTAAGATAGTATAAATTTCTTTTTCAGTTGGTAATGGTACAGGACCTACTACCTGAGCACCTGATTTTTTCGCAGCTGCTACAATCTTTTCTGCAGAAGCATCTAAGATTTTGTGATCAAATGATTTCAATCTAATTCTAATTTTGTTGTTTGCCATGAATTATTCCTCCTTAATGCCAATTTAATTGGCTGCTCAGTACGAATTACCTGACTCACCCTTCCGCTCATGACAACGGCTATCAGTGTTTCAGCAACCTCGCACTTCTTCGCGTTCGACAACATCAGTATTCTACACTAAATGATATATTAAATCAAGTGTTTTTTTCATTTTTTCTAATTATATTTTTCACTGATGAAATGGACGTTTTTTGCTTATATTGTGAATAATTATTCACAATATTTTTAACTTGTTTTTTAGGGGTTTTAATGGTCTTTCCTTGTCTCCTATTCGGTCATCACAACGATATAAGTGACATAATACGACATGATCGATTAAATTTCTTATATGCAATACATAGCACTCTTTGACAATATTCAATAAAATAATAAACTTATGAGGAAATAGTCGCCTTATTTTATATGTATACCTTATAAGAATGGTTTTTTTTATTTAATTTCATTATAATTATTTAAATTTATTAAAACACTTATATCTTTTAAATAAAGAAATTTTTATATTACACGCCATATATCATAATAATAATACATTAGATGTCACCCCTTGGGTCTATTTATAATGTTTACCTCAACAAAAAAGACCCTCAGTTGTGTTTCCATAACTTCAGGTCTTCTCTTTTTGTATTTT
>CAMTOK010000044.1 GCA_947074115.1 uncultured Erysipelotrichaceae bacterium
GATCTGGCATACTGTGACCTGAGAAAACGCCTTCAATTTCATCAAATCTTGGTTTGAGTTTTAGAAGAGCATTCCTCATTGCTTCTACTGTACAATATTCAGAATAGGGTTCATCTGGCAATGCTGACGCTATACCCGTAACATCACCAATAAAAATCGTTTTGTTATGATGGTCATAATAAGCACACTGACCAGGTGTATGACCAGGTAACAAGATAGCCTCAACCTGATAATCATCGCCTAAATCAAAGAGATGTCCATCTTTAACACCGGTAATCTTATACGGATGGTAAGTGATTAAGTCTTGTCGATCAAATTCAGTCCATTTGCATGATCCATCATCATTGAATAAATAATCCCATATATTTGGATTATTTTTTTGTTCCATTCTATGAACCTCATATTCATGACAGAAACATTCATCAAATTGAGCATTTCCATAGGCGTGATCAAAATGAGCATGTGTGTTTACAACAATAATTTCTTTATCACCTACTATTTCTTTAATTAAACCCTTTAAATCCCCTATACCAAAACCAGTATCAATTAACATACATTTTTGCGGTCCATCTATTAAATACATCCATGGATCACCAGCTCCATCTAAACTTTCTGAATAGAGGGCCCACATATTATCTCTCATTTGATATACTTCCACATACGGATTAATATCAAACATCTGTTTTAGGGTACTGTATTCCCTTAATATTTTCATATAAGACCAACGTATTGGTTTTTCTTCCTCTGATATAATCTTTTTTGTTTTAAGATCTGATTTTATATATCTTGGTTCTTTCATCTTGTGTCTCCATATTAATGAAATAGGTTTTTCCTATTCCATTAAATCATCTTCTAAACAACATCTTTTGTTTATCTCTTCTAAATCAACACATATTATTTGGGATTTAGATGTTTCAATAATAGATTGAACCGTTTCATTTGAGATATTTTCACTACGTGTTGTTAATTCTAATAATAATGGTAAATTAATACCACTTATTAAGATAATATTTTTATCTTTATAGTTAATCAATTCTTTCATGAAGAGTTGATTAACACTTCCATACATAACATCAGTACAAACAATCATTTGATCTTCATTTGAAAGTTCATTAAATAATTCAGTTATTCTTGGTAGATGATTCGTTTCATCCACATAAAAGCATAGACTAATGACATTCTTTGAATTAACTCCTATTAAATCAATTGTATTTTTGTATCCATCAGCTAACGTACTATGAGTTGCTATTATGATTTTAATCACATGATTCACCCTCCTTTTGTTCTATTTTTCAATGTAAAGAGGGCTATGAGAATATCTAAGATAGTTTTGATATTCCTGAGTAGCATACAATGCATCTCTTGTATTAATAAGTTCAACCTTATTATCAATAATCCACTGTTTTAATTCATTGCTACATAATGCTCTTACATCTATCACTCTAGCTTCAGCTAAACTTGATTCATTTAATATATAGTCATCTAAATAGCCAGGATGCCATGCTGTGATGACTATATCTTTTTCCATAATAGCATCCTCATCATTTATATAATAACGTACAGGATCATACGTCATTCTTATCTTATAATCATTATCGTAACATACTTTGTAAACAGTAGCAGGTTGGTTTGGCATATAGATGTTTAAGTGTCGATAATCTTCATTAGCGAAAACCAATTCACCAGCTCTATTTGGTTTGTCTGCAATATTAATTGGAATTCCAAATTCTTTACAGACTGTTAGTCTTGCACGTTCAAAGTCTGTATCAAGTGTTTGAATCCATGCACAATCAGGGACTTTCCCTAAAATTTTAAGACATAAATTCATTTGAGCTCTGCACTCTCTTAATACTTCGTCGTAATGACAAGTCGCTTTTTGTTTTTGATCTTTTCTAAATTTAAATTTACCTGTTAAATCCACCATTGAAGGAACTTCTTCTGGGGGAAGTATAGGTCTTCCCCAGAAGTGTGCATGCCAACCAATACTGATCCATGGATACGATTTGATACGTTCTAATGCATCAAGTGTTCCCGGTGTATCTAACATGATATCAACGTGATTAACTATTCCATCTTCGATGGCTTTTATTGTTCCATCATTATATGCTTTCGTATAACCAAAATCATCAGCTCTTACTACGAGTTTCATCTATAACACCACCCTACCTACATAATTCCTAAGAATGACATTAAAATTCCAAGTAATAACATACCCATAACAATCTTTGTAACAGATACTTTTCGCTTAATTAATTTATACACAATGAATAATGTTATCATTGGTAATAAATTTGGTAATATTGCATCAAACATTGATTGGACTGTAACTTCAGCACCTTGAATATCAATCACAAGTGAAGTTGAAACTTTAATAAGACTTGATGCTAAACACCCTACCATTGATAAACCTAATACTGAGGCAGCTTTTGAAATACTTTTAATCCAACCTTTTTCAAAGAGTTCTTTAAGATAGGTTGTTCCTAAAGTATACCCTGATACAATGAGTGGATATTTGATTCCTAGGAATGTTCCTCCATAGATCAACATAAAGATAATTGCCCCTAAGATACTTCCTTGATTTGCAAATGTGATCCCTATACCAGCCCCTATAACTCTTAATGTGATATGGAATATTGAATCCCCAATACCTGCAAGGGGTCCCATTAATGATGTTTTTATATTTACTATTGTGTCCCCGTCTACTGGTTCACCTGCTGCTTTTGATTTTTCAAGAGCAGCTGTTAACCCAACTAAGAATGTTCCTGTTGAAGCATGTGTATTAATATACGTATCATTACGTACAAGTGCTTCTGTTAAACCTTCTTTATCATCCTTATAATATCTCTTAAGCAATGGAATTAAACTGTAAGTAAATCCCATCCCTTGACGTTTAATCGCTTGCATAGATCCATTCAATAAACATGACCTACGCCATAAAATCCACATATCTTTCTTTTCTTCTGGTGTTAAATGTTCTGTCATTTTCATGATAAGAAATCCTCCTCTTCACTTATTACGACTGGTTGATTATTTGACTTCCCAATATCACTAAAGAACATAATGACTGCAATAGCCCCAGCAATAACAGCAACTGCCATTGTTCCTAAACCTAAATAAGCGTGTAATGCATAACCCAACACTAAGAAAGCACCTAATTCTTTATTGAAAATCATTGAAGTAAGAATTCCTAACCCAAGTGCTGGTAACATCCCTGCTCCTACAGATAGTCCTCCTGTTACCCATGCAGGTAACATATTGAATAATCCTGAAACGGCATCTGATCCTAACCAGATTGCAAAGAAGATGACAATAACTTGAACATTCTTACCAATAACAAAACGATACATTGCTTGTAAACGGCTATATGCATCAGCATCACCATTAGCTGCATATTTTTCAAATATTCTAATGAAGTATGCATGAATTGGTAAAATTAATTGAGGGATTCTTGCTGTTAAAGTTCCAATTGGAAGAGCTAAAGCTAAACCAGCTTCTGTTGATAATCCACCTTTGATAACAAATACTGTACAAATGACAGTTGCATCAAATGCGTTTGCTGGTGCTCCCCCACCAATACTGACAATACCCATATAAATAGCTTCAATCAAACCACCCATGATAATACCAGTTGTTACATCTCCACACACTAAACCAACGATTGGACCAGTAACGATAGGTCTTACGAGTGCTTGCCACGAAAACGATTCATCTACTACATATATAACCCAATATGTTAGGGCGACTAATAATGCTGTTCCCATATTTTATATTCCTCTCTTATTAAATTGTTTATATCCTATATTAATAGTTCACTTAATTTCTGTGCAGGTAAAGTTGGAGTCATTTGATAATTACTTTCAGGACGTAATTCAATGATTTCTTTAAAGATCTTTAGATCATCATCATCGACTGCAAATGACGTACCAATAATATTTTTTCCACTAGGATTAATCATTCCACAGTTGCCAACATTGACAAATGGTAATCCTGGTGCATTCTTAATTAAAGCTAACGCATCACTTGGATTTCCAACGATCACGAGCAATGTTCGTTTCCCAATCCTCGGGTTATTTAACAATTTAATTGCACCTTCGATTGTTTGCACTGACACTTTCATTGTTGATGGCGCAGCCATCTTTAATGACATTGTTTCAATTTCACTATTTGCTGCTTTATCATTAGCAACAAGAATACCATCTACTCCAAGAACTGTGCTCCAAGCAACAGCAACTTGTCCGTGTATTAATCGTTCGTCAATTCGTAAACCTTTAATCATATAAAATTTCCTTGTGCATTCATCTGCATCCCTTTCTTTCCTCTAAACTTTAAACCTCCCTTTCGCCAAGATGATACAATCGGCCGTTTTGTTATCCATCTCTTGCCTAAACCTATCGTATCATATTTTTTTATAGCTGGAGTTTAGTGTTTTGCATTAATATAAATGTAAACATTTAAATATGTTTGATATATAATGGTCACCTAAGTTTTGCATTATTTATTACGAAAATATTAATCTTTATTATCTAACCATAATGAGATTTGATTGATAAAATTTTCATAAGTTGGATCATCTATAATCGAATTAATAAGTTCCTCATTCTTTATTAATTCAGAGAAATAAGACCATATTGTGTAAGCTTGAGCACTATTCTTTTCAATACTTAATAACAATATAACTTTAGCTACATTATTATAATCATCCCACGTAATACCATTTTTCACTATAATAACAGATATATGAGACTTGTTCGTTATTGGATGAGTTGGGTGTGGCATAGCCACATGATTTCCAAAATACGTTCCACCCATCTCTTCTCTTTGTAAGACAAGTCTCTTTAAATCATGACATTCTTCTTCCTTTAACATGAATTCTATTGCCGTATCTAACACCTTACTTTTACTGCTTCTATTCATCTTTATAAATGAATCTTTATTAAATAAACTTAAAAATTCTTCTTTACCATTAAACCCATCCAATAACATTTTTAGCATTCTTCTGTCCTTTTCGGATGGGAATTGTGATAATAAGATCGCATCACCCATTTCGTAGTACTCATTTTTTTCGGTTGTACAAACAACGTTATAATCATCTAAGTTAATATTTTCAACTTCATATCGTGTCACTATCTTAAGTTCATTAACACTATCAGAAAACCAAGAATTAATTCGCTCTCTTAGTAATAATGTTTCACTTCTTTTTAATGAAGAGATGATCAAAATTTTGTTTGTTCCTTTTCCTTGGTGGTATATAGTAATTGCACTATTAAAGTAAATCGCAAAATATCCTATTTCATCTTCACTTAATTTATAGTGATATTTTTTATTTATTTCTCTAGCAAACTGATAAGCAATATCAAAAGCCAATTGATATGAACTTCGTATTTCATTTAATAAATCATTTTTAAGTTGCATATTATATTCAAGTCTTATTAAGAGTGGCATAAGATGTAATGATAAAGATAATCTTAATTCTACATTATCTATAAAATTAATATTGAATTTCTCATTTATGACACTTAATGTATCTAAAACAAAATTATCTATTTCTTCACTTATATATGAAGATTCACTATAATCAACTTTTGCCTTAAGATAAACAGCAAGTCTATTAACCTCAGCATCAAAAGATGGGATATGAAATGTGAAACTACATCTTTCTACAATTCTTTTAGCAATTATTAATTCTTTATAGAACTTATCTTCTAGTTCTAAATCATAAAGTTCTTCTAGATGAAATCCTTTTTTTAATCTATTTACCATAACTGCAAGATGGATAATAAAATTTTGTAGAACAATATCTGAGATATGATATTCTAGATCCATTAAAACATCCACAACAATATTATTTATCTCTGTTATTTCCTCGGAAATTGTTCCTTCGTGCACAAATTGATTTAAATAAAATAACATATCTACCTGTTCCTTAATCATGCATCTTCTAATATCAGATTCCGCTCCTTCTATTTTTATACCACTGTTATAGCATGATACAATCTTAAGGTTATATTTATCGAGGATGTGCTCGACTGTATTTAAATCATTCATAAATGTTGACTTAGAAATAAACAATCTATCTGCAATATGTTGTATTGATATAGGCGTCTTGTAACTTAGTAGTATAGAGATGATTCTAATTGTCCTTCCCTCTCTTGTATTTAAATTTGTAATATGGGAGGATTTTTTATTTTGAATAATAAATTCACTAAATTTCTCATGATCTAAAATTTCTATTCTTGTCCCTTTTGACGGTACTGAAATAAATCGAATGAAATCCATATTAAAGACTTCCTCTTTTATTTCCTTAAGTTCATTTTGAACCGTCCTTAAACTTACGTTTAACTTTTTTGAAATTGTTGTTGCACTTATATACTGGTTTTCGTTGTCACAGATTTGCGATAATATGTGAAACTGTCTTTTCGTCAGCATAATATACCCCCTTATAAAGTTCCTTCTATTTTTATCATATCATTTTTATTTTGAGTTTCACTCCTGTTTTTGCGTAATCATTTACGCAAAAAATTAGTTCAGAATATATATTTAAAAATACTTATTCCGTTGTGCTTTAATCTGATGACATATAGTCAAACATATCGCATGAACTTACAAATTTGATATCTATTTTTTGTTTAAGTATGTTCTTTAGGGCTTTCTCCAAGTATTTCATACCCAACTCTTCAGTATTAAAATGTCCAATACAAAATATACTTTTTTGTTGGCCAGCCATCGAGGCATCCCTTACATATTCACTCAGTGTATAATCTACTAATTCCATTGAAATCATGACATCTATGCAATTATCATTAACGAATGTTATTTTTTGTTGATCATTTCTACCCATAACATGTTCTGTAAAATAAATTCGCTTTACCTTACCTGTTTTTGATCCTATCACTCTTAATCCCTTCAAATTAAATTTGTCTATAATAAAAGCGCTTAATTCCTCCAGTGATATTTCGGGTATTTCATATACGAGAGGTTTAGCCATTTCTGAAATAAGGTATGGCTCCCACTTTAATTCCTTCATAATTCCGTAAAAAATACCATCAGAATACTGTTTTGAATCAATTTTCATGCCTGAATGTATGTAATCATGATTTCTCCAAACAACAATATTACCCTCGTTTAAATATTTTATTTTTTCTTTGTATGCTGAGTTATCAGTAAGCCAACCCTGATGATCACCACTATTCCAAAATAGCGCTTCATGACATATAATAAGATTCTTTTTTTGTTTAATTGCTTCTTTTATAACATCAATACTTGCAAAGCATGTGATAACAATACCTTTACATTCCTCTTTTGGATTCCCATATAATATTTGATCACGAGTTGTTTTTTTATCGATTGGTTCATTTTGACGATTTAACCCCAAATAATTTTCTTTAATTATTGAAATAATATCTTCTATAATCATATAATTCTCCTTCTTTTTTTGAAAAGTTTCACTTAATTTTTATGTTACAATATGACTAGGAGGAATAAAGACATGGATTTTGAACAATTAATCAAAAGTAGACACTCTACACGTCGTTTCTTAGACACACCTTTAACAGAGCAACAACAACAGCTTTTTCATCAGTGTTTGTCTTACGTGCCTTCTGGTAATAACAAACGCCCAACTGAGATTATTGAAGTAACAGATCCACAAATCATTTGTGAATTAAAAGCATGTAAAAATGCAGGAACTCTTGCATTATCAACGGCTCCAATGGTGTATGTTATTATCGGAGATAAAGACAAAAGTGATGTTTGGGTAGAAAACGCATCTATACTATCATCTTACTTAATGTTAGCAGCTGAATATAGCAAACTATCGTCTTGTTGGATACAAATCCATCAAAGAAAAGATCAAGACAATAACGATAGCGAAGAACGAGTTAGAGAGGTTTTATCTATTCCCAAGAATTATGGAATTCTTTGCCTTATTGCTGTAGGCGTTCCTGATGACATCTTATCTAGCCAATGTGATCAAGAATTCAAATTAAAGATTCATCATAATAAGATGAAATAAAAAAAGCCCTCAGGCTTTTTTTATTTCGCAACATATAATGGATTATTAGTAGCTCTTAGATAATTTTGATAATGATTGCGTTTTAAAATAGCATCAGTTGTATTTACAAGTTCAATACGATTGTCAATGATCCATTTTTTTAAATCATCACTACATAACGCTTTGACATCAGTAACACGTGCTTCTCTCATACGTGATTCATTGATTACATAGTCATCAAGATAACCTGGATGCCACGCCGTCAATGCAACCTCTCTTTTTAATAAATCGTCTTCATCATTTAAGAAGTAACGAACTGGATCATATGTCTCTCTTTCCTTATAGCTATCTTTATAACATGCCTGGTACACAGTTGATGGCTGGTTTGGCATATAAATTCCAAGATGAGCATATTCTTCTTTTGCTTTATTTAAATGTCCATGATAATCTGGTTTATCAGCATAACCATATAAGATTCCGTATTCGTCACATACTTGTCGTCTTGCTTTTTCAAACTCACTATCATTAACTTGAATCCAAGTGTAGTCTGGAGCTCGCCCTAATATTTGAATACAACGGTTTAATTGCGCACGGCATTCAATCAGAACCTCATCATATTTAGCCTCATCTCTGATTTTAACATCTTTTCGCCACTTAAATTGCCCTTGCTCATTAACCATTGAAGGAATAAGACTCGGATCACTTACTGGTTTTCCCCAAAAGTGAGCATGCCAACCTACACTAATCCATGGAAATTCTTTCATTCTTTCTAGTATATCTTCTGTTCCCGGCGTATCCAACATAACATCGACAGATGTAACAATTCCATCTTTAATTGCTTTTATAGTTCCATCATTATGAGTAACTGTATACCCCACATCGTCTGCTCTTATAATTAATTTCATCTACTCTCCTTATGCCTCTACTGTTAAAATTAATCCATCAAAAGTAGGGTCTTTTTTAAGATATTTTTTAACTATATTTTTTACATCTTCACTATCTAATTCATCTTCATCAACAGTATTATCACATTCATAATGAAAGATAATTTGTAGTCCATTCTTTT
Source organism: uncultured Erysipelotrichaceae bacterium (assembly GCA_947074115.1). Classification (GTDB taxonomy): domain Bacteria; phylum Bacillota_I; class Bacilli_A; order Erysipelotrichales; family Coprobacillaceae; genus CAMTOK01. Next base: position 9,057 of record CAMTOK010000044.1, read on the forward strand.
TATATATTCTAAATGTTAATCCTTCAATCTTTGTATTTTCCATAAGTTCAACAACACGATCAGGTTTAATACATCCAACCTTAACTACATTTGACATAATTTATTCTCCTTGTAATTGTTCTTCTAAAAGTTCATCTTCACCTTCGTCTTTAAGATAGAGTTTATCTTGCATCCTAACAAATGGATAGATAAAAGCACACATAAGAATCAGTAATATAACCCACCAGAAGACCCCTAACCAGCCATAGCGTAAGAACGCTGTTAAAAACTGAGGTACATTTTGTATTTGTACACCATTAGAATATGGAAGCCATCCCAATACGTTTAAAATATATGAATATAGAACTGCAAGTGCATATGAGAAAACTTGTGGGATTAAGAAAATTGGATTTAAGATTGCTGGTAATCCAAAGTTAATTGGTTCACTAATACCAAATAATCCTGGTACGGCAGCAATTTTACCAACACTACGAGAACGCTTAGAGCGTGCAAATAAAAGAATCACTATAATGAGTGGTAATACTCCTACCGATAAGAAATGACCTGTAATTAAATTTGGTAAAGGTTCTCCTGCTGTATATGCAGCTAAATTTTCTAACCTCGGTTCCATAAAGAAACCATTTCTAGCTGGTGAAGTTACACTTCCACCATGGATTCCTAGCCACCATAAACCTTGTGAAATTAATTCTAAAACGATCATTGCTACCGGTCCATCTTGGAAAACTTTCATCGGTGCTTGTAACATCGCATAGAATGCATCCATAGCATTTCCCCAACTTGTAAAACCAAATATATAGTTTACAAAAATCTATAGAAATGCCACAATACCAGCTGGAATTAGTGCTGAGAATGAATTAGATACATAAGGTGGTACTGACTCAGGCATCTTGATTTTCCAACCTCTTTTATTCGCAATAATAAACATTTGTGCAACTATAAACGATGAAATAATTGCAATAAATAATCCTTTTGAACCAATATAGTTGAATGATAATAATTTTGTACCTTCAACAACAGTCCATGGATTTAAACATAAGAATGCAAATACTGCTGTCAATCCTGCAACAACTGCTTGTTTCTTTGCTTTCTTTTTTGAACAATAGTTATAACCAACCATATAAGCAATATACAATGAAATACATTCACTTGTATATTGTGCTGGTATTACCAATACATCATATAATCCAACACCTTTAATGAAATTTTGCCATGCCTCAATTGGAACACCACTTAATAATGAGAACAATGATCCTATCATTAAGAATGGAAAAATATTAACAAACGATTGTGATAAAGTTTGTAGTACAACATTTCTAGAAATTTTTGCAGACACTGCTAATAACTTAGCTTCAAATTTTTTCCACATTTCTTTTTACTCCTTTATTTATTTTTATATAATTCTTCAGCGAATTTAAGAATTGCTTCGCCATTACATGTTCCATAATCCTGCTTATCCATAACTGCAACAGGAATATTGTCATTATCTAATAATTCAATAACTTCATCTAATTTGTGTGATACCTGTGGTCCCATAAGGACAACATCAATTCTATCTTCTTCTTCATCAACTGAATCAGCATCAATTGCCCAAATTGTATAATTCTTACCTTGTGCTTTCGCTGCTTTTTTCATTGACTGAACAACAATACTTGTTGAAATCCCCATTGCACAGCATAATAAAATATTCATAATTTATCCTCTTTCCAAATGATAGATTCTTTTATTCATAAAAATAGCTTGTTCTGCCATATCTATGGCACACATCGCCATTGAAAAATGGTCTTGGGCATGAATTAAAATAACATTTACAGTCACTTCTTCTTCATTTGCTTCTTTTTGTAATAATTTCGTTTGCACTTTATGTGCCTTCTTTAAATTGACTTTAGCCTCTAATAATAGATTATTTGCTTCTTCAAATTCATAATTGTTTGCTGCAGTCATTGCCTTCATAGCATATGATCTTGCATCACCAGCGTCACTTATAATTTGAAAAGAAATAGTGTAAATTTCATTCATATAGCTATTCCTTTCTATAGATTGTTTCAACAATAGAAACAAATGTTTCATATGTTGGATTATTTATAAGTAAATTTACTAATCCTCTATTGGCTATAAATTTAGATATAAACTCAAAGAAAATTTCATTTTCTTTAATAAAACCTTTTGAATAAGATATTAATAATACAATTTGTACTTTACCATCTCCCCAATCGATTGGTTTATCTAGAACATTAAGACTAATAATTGTCTCGCATGGCATCGGTTTATCTGGATGTGGTAGTGCAAAAAGTGGCCCAAGTCGTGTATTTTCTAGTGATTCTCTTTTTAATACACATTCTAGGAAATCGTCTGTTACATCAATATTTTGTTTAATATGATCAACAATATTTTTTATAGTTTCATCTTTGTTACTAGTCATCAACTTAAATTGCATTAATTCAGGTTTAAATAAATTCTTTATATATCTCACTTCATCGTCATCTTTTAATATTCGATCAATGATATTCTCACTTAACTCATCTATAAAGTATTTTATTTTAAATACAGGTATTGGTATATGATAAGGGAGAGATACGGTCGTAAAGACAATATCGAATTTGGAGAAATCAATATTCATGATCTCGAAGCTATTGCAAGTTTCAATTAGTTCGCACATATTACTGTATTTTCTTTTAAAATCAAATAATAGCATTTGTGATGTTCCTCTACCACTTGAACAAACAATTAAAATACGCTTTTTTGATTTGGTGTGTAAAGAATTTAACGCAACCCTATAATGTATTGCATAATAACTTATTTCATCTGGTGACAAAACAACATTGTATTGATGATTTAAATAGGAGCATCCACATAGAGCTAACTCATATTCAAATATAAAATTATTTTTAATATCTTCTAATAGGGGATTTTTTAATATCATCCCATAGGATATCCTTCTTACAACAGTCGTTGTATGCAAAATGAGATTTGTCTTAAGCGATTTATTTTCGCTTAAATCAATGGAATATTCTTCATATATTCTATTTAATATTCCATCAACAAGACTGATAATTTGTTCATCTACAATATAACTTTCATCTATTAACTTTTTCGCTGATAAATGCATAGTGACATAATAGATTTCTTTTTCATCAAATTGAACATCAAATGATTCTTCAATCTTTTTTAGAATAAACTTAGCAAGTGGCGCCTCACTGCGATTCGATAATTCTTCTATTAAAGAATGGTCCATTTCAATACTGTGTCCTTCCTTTGTTCTCTCTTTAGCGACGAACAAGTGAATCAGTAAATTATGAATCAGCACGTCTGTTAATTCATAATGAAATAGATTGGCTGAAGTTATAATAATATCTTTAATATTATTTAACTCTTGCTCTCTTGAATTTGATATTGCCTGTGGATGTCCAACAATTTGCATAACGGGATTATCCATGTAGAGCGTTGCCAAAGCTAGACGAACTGTTTTCTCATCAGCTAGGGCTTTCATACCATAATGAGGTTTGTGGAAAATTTGAATACCAAACTCATTAAAAAAATTCTTAACTTGTGTTAGATCCTTGCTAACTTGCGACTTTGAAATGCAAAGTTCATCTATGAAATCATCTGAACGAATATAATCTTGACTTGTCAATAATGCATCAATCATATATGTGATACGTGATGATTGATTATTATAATTATATATATCGTCTTGTATACGTTGTTTCAAGATAACATTTATATAATGATTATATCGTTCATTATCATAAACTTTTAAAAGATATCCATTTCCATGCCCAGATTTGCCGAGGATATCAGCTCCATTTTCTTTAAGTTCACGTTTGAGTTCACTTATCATTTTCTTAATAGAACTCACGCTTATGTCCATTGTTAATGCGCATTCTTGTGCACTCATCGTATAGTCAACCGTTTGAAATTTTTCTAATAACTTAAGTATTTTCTTATTTTCCATATATCTCTTTTTCCTCTACATTTACAATTATAATGATATTATTAATATTGTCGTCTCACAAAATTAATCTATTATTCGTCTCATTTACGAAACTATTTTAAACTATTAGTTGATATAACTAATTTATTAATTATTTATATTATAACATTTTTTATTAAAAAGAATAAAAAACATCTACACTAATGTGTACATGTTTCAGTTTGATTTGAAGATTCACTTTTACTATTTTCCTCGTTATTTTGATCATTAACTTCGTGAATTTCATCTGATATCGCATTCTCTTCTTGTTTTTCCATAGCAGTTTTCTCTTTCCACTTACCCGAAAGGTAATAAGGTAATCCGACGATGAATGGAGTAAAACTAGATAAAGCATTACCATACCAAAATCCTTGTATTCCAAATTGGCAAATTACACCTAAGAAATAGGCAAAGCCTATTCTAATAACAATACCATCCAAGACAGCTATTGTTAAGTTCAATTTTGAATTTCTTGTTCCATTAATGAGTGATAACATTGGCGGTCTAAGAGCACAACTGCAATATAGCAGTATTGCAACTGGTAAATACATTGAAGACATCGCGAGGACGTCTGCATCACTCGTAAATAAACCAAATACTTGTTCTCTAAATATTAACGTTAGTATTGATATGACAATAACAATACATGAATTTCCTATGAATGATGTATTGATAATCTTAGGTATTCTATCATATTTATGACCACCTATATTTTGTGCAATCATTGAGCCACCTGCAGTTGATAATGCATGGGCAAATACATTTGTAACTGTTTGAAGTTTATTACCAATGCCTGTTAACGCAGAAGTAATCACCCCGTAACTATTGATCCATGATGATATGAATATTTTAGAAAAGGAAATAGCCGCCGATTGAAATACCATTGGTATTCCTAATAACATTAAAGGTTTAAACACTATAGGGTGGATCCTAAAATCTTCTTTTCGAAATTCAAAATAGAAATCCCTTTTATTTTTGTAGAGAAAAACAAGTGCACATACAAAACTTACACCTTGTGATATAACTGTTGCAAGAGCTGCCCCCATAGTTCCTAAATTAAAACCAATAATAAAGATATAATCTAATATTAGATTTAATGCCGAGGCAATTGCAATAAACATAAATGGATGTTTAGAATCACCCATACCTCTTAATAGTGCACTGATAAGATTATAACCATAAATAAATATGAGACCTAATACGCAAATAGTCAAATATGATTCAGCATGTGCAAAAACCTCCGGTGGTGTATTTACCCAATATAATATTTTATCTTTTAATATAAGACACATAACCATCATGACACAAGCAATTGTTAATAAAAAAGTAAACAATGTTCCTATCATTTTTGATAAAAGATCATATTTTTTTGCTCCTACATATTGGGACATAATAATCTGACCTGCATTTGATATCCCCATTGCAATAAAGGTTAGCATGTGTAAAATATCTCCACCAATTGAAACAGCAGATAGTCCGTTTTTTCCTATATATTGCCCTACAACAACCATATCTACCATACTATAAACAGTTTGTAATAGCCCTGATAAAAATAATGGAGCCGCAAAGATCAGCAATTGCTTTGGAACACTACCCAGTGTGAGATCATTAATAATTCTTTCTTTTTTAATTTTCTCTAATACGATCGCTTCTTCTTTTAAGTCTTTCATCACGTTCTTTACGCCATGTTTTAAGAAGTTTAGTTATAATTCTTTC
>CAMTOK010000045.1 GCA_947074115.1 uncultured Erysipelotrichaceae bacterium
GCTCTCTTCTTGAGTGACTGGCGTCTCTCTCGTCGAGTGCTTAGTTATAATATCACTTCACATTTAAAATGTAAACCCCTTTTGTCGAAATTTTTCATTTTTTTTGTAATTGATACACATTAATTAGCATACGCAAGTGTGAGCGTTTTTATTCATAAAACTTTAATTAATTTAATTTAATTGATAGATTCACGACTTTTTGCTTCACACATCACTTAGTATGTCCCAACTTTCAAAAAAAACTCCAATAAAATAAATTATTTATTTTATCGAAGTATCTCTGAACTATCTAATATAATTGTCACTGGACCATCATTTAATAATGAAACTTTCATATCTGCTCCAAATATTCCTGTTTCAACTCTTCTAACGACTTGTCTTAATTGATGATTAAAGTAATCATACATTGGACTTGACCTTTCGGGTTTCATTGCTTGAATAAAACTAGGTCGTCTTCCTTTTTTACAATCAGCATATAAAGTAAATTGAGAAATTGACAACACTTCTCCATCTATATCTAATAACGAAAGATTCATTTTATCTTCTTGATCACTAAAAACTCTTAAATTAATCATTTTATCAATCATACGATTAACAATATCTTCATTATCATCTTCACAAAAACCAACCAACGCCATATAACCATATCCTATTGATCCAACAACATCATTATCTACAACAACTTGACTCTCTTTTACTCTCTGTAAAACTATTTTCATATTCTCACCTATCTTTCAATCTTTTAAAATGATATAATCACTAATACATATTAGTATAAAGGAAGGTGTTAAAAATGGCAAGCACACTTGCTTATCGCATGAGGCCTCAAAGCTTTGATGACATTATTGCACAGGAACATATTGTTGGGGAGAATGCTCTCTTTAGACAATTCGTTTTAAAAAAGCATCCCATGTCTGTGATTTTGTACGGTCCTCCCGGAAGTGGAAAAACAACATTGGCTATGGCATTAGCAAATGAATTAAATATTCCTTATCGCTTATTCAATGCATCAACTGGTAATAAACAAGAGATGAATATGATTATTGAAGAAGCTAAATTAAGTGGTGACCTATTTGTCATTATAGATGAGGTTCATCGATTAAATAAAGATAAACAAGATCATTTATTACCTTACATAGAAAATGGAACATTAATTATAGCTGGTTGTACAACTGCAAACCCTAACCATTCAATTAACCCTGCGATTCGTTCACGTTGTCAATTGATTGAAGTCAAGGGACTCTCAGTTTCCGATATAGAAGACGGCATAAGGAAAGCAATGCAATCAGAAAAAGGATTAAATAACGAATACACAATTGATGATGAAGCAATTCTTTCTATTGCCAAACTTGCATCTGGAGATATTCGCTACGCATATAACTGTTTAGAAATAGCTGTGTTGATGTCAACTAGCTCGCACATTTCAATTGAAACAGTAAACAATTGTGTCTTTAAAGCCAATGCTCAGTTCGATAAAGATGAAGATCAATATTACGATACACTCAGCGGATTACAAAAATCCATTCGCGGTAGTGATCCTAATGGTGCTATGTATTACTTAGCAAAACTGATTGACGCTAGAGATCTTGAATCCCTTGAAAGGCGTGTCATCACAACAGCCTATGAAGATATTGGTCTTGCCAATCCTGAAGCCTGCGCAAGAAGTGTATTGGCGTTTCAAGCAGCAAAGGTCATCGGTTTCCCTGAAGCACGCATTCCAATAGCGAGCGCTATTCTAGATTTATGTCTATCACCTAAATCTAAATCATCTGAAATTGCGATCGATGCAGCATTACAATCAGTTCACAGTTCACCATTTAAAGCACCATCTTATTTAAGACTGACACCTGTTGGCTTACATGAAGATGAAAAATATGATTATTCAAGACCTGAATTATGGGAATATATAGATTATCTTCCTAGAGAGATCAAAGGCACTCGCTTTTATAACCCTTGGTTAACAAGTCCATATGAAAAAGGACTTGCAGAGAACTATCAACGTTTATTAAAACATGGAAGAACTCATGATATAAAACAATTGAATCATATGAAAAGAACGACGAAATCATAATTTCATCGTTCTTTTTATATTATCTTTTACATTTTCAACTGTCTCATTAAAATCATCTAAATTAACAGTGTACCATTCAACTTCAAATTGGTTCTTAAACCAAGTATACTGTCTTTTCGCATATTTACGTGAATGTTGCTTAATACGATCATACACAACATCAATATTAACTAGACCTTCATATAAATCAAACCACTCTTTATAACCAATGGCCTTCATACTTTGATGTTCTCTCGTTAATCCTTGTTGAATCAATTGTTCTACTTCTTCTTCTAAGCCTGCTTCCTTCATTAAGTCAACTCGGTGATTAATACGATCATAGAGCACATCTCTTTCTAATGTTAAACCAACAAAGTAAGCATCATATAAACAAACATGTTCTTGTTGTTCAATCATATCACTTTTTCTTTGTCCTGTTTCTTCAAAGATTTCTATAGCTCTTAATACTCTTTGTCTATTATTCTTATGTAATTCTTGAGCACTCTTTAAATCAACTGATTCTAAATATGCAAAGAGTTCCTCATTAGTATAATGTTCAAACTTTTCTCTAAAATCACATCTTTTATGAGTTTCTTCCTGAAACTCATAGTCATAAAGTGCACCTTTAATATATAAACCAGTTCCACCAACAATAATTGGAAGTTTACCTCGTTTGGTGATTTCTGTGATTTTTTCCCTGACAATGACTTGAAAATCTTTAACACTAAAAGAATCTGTTGCTTCTTTTATATCAATGCAGTGATGAACAATTCCTTCCATTTCTTCAACTGTTACCTTAGCGGTACCAATATCCATTCCTTTATAGATTTGCATTGAATCACCACTAATCACCTCACCATGAAATGCTTTTGCGAGTTCAACACCCATTTTTGTTTTCCCAACACTCGTTGGTCCAATAACTACAATGACTTTTTCCATTAAACAACCCTCTTAAATAATTTTTCTAAATCATAATCACTATAGAAGAGTATTGTCGGTCTTCCATGTGGACATACATATGGATTCTCGCATCTCATTAAATTATCTAATAAGGTTTGTATGTCTATTAAATTTAAATATGTATTTGCTTTTAATGATGCCTTACAACTTAATGTCGCAATTGCATGTTCTTGCATAGCAACAATATCTATTCTATTTTTCGATAATACCTCTTGAATCATTGCATCAATAAATATATTTTCATCAATATTCTTCATCCAAAGTGGCAATCCTCTCACTATATATCCGTGTTCAGAAAACACTTCTAATGTAATTCCGACTTGTTCTAATAATTCTTTTCTCTCTTCTAACAAAAGAAAATCACTAATCGGGTATTCTAAGGTTAACGGGATCAATAAGGGTTGAATTGTTTTATCAAACTGGGCAAATTTCTTTTTGTAATATTCGTAATTAATTCTTTCTTGAGCAGCATGCTGATCAACCAAGAAAAGTCCTCTCTCATTTTCACCAACCAGATAAGTTCCATGAATTTGTGCTTTCGCATGAATTTTTTCTTTTATTGGAGCAATGACTTCTTCTACAATAACCTCTTCCTGTTTCTCTATAGGTGATGACTCTTCTTTTTTTTCTATAATACTGTTATCAATTTGACTTTCATAATCAATATAACTTTCATGAACAACTGGTTTTGTATCAAGAACAGGTTCAGGTGTCAACTCAAATGATACTTGATCTAACTTTGGTTTAAATACTTCTCTTTCAGTTACTTTGTTTTTGACTTGATATGTGAGATTGGTCTTTATTAATGCATCTTTAACTGTATTAAATACCAATTCCCTTAAGTCACCTTCTTTTGAAAATCTCACTTCTAGTTTAGAAGGGTGAACATTAACATCTACCAAATAAGGATCAACTTCTATATTGATCACAGCGATTGGGAATCTCCCATCTGCCAAATATTCGCGATAGACACTATTTAATGCATCAATACTCATTGTATTTTTAACATATCGTTTATTGACCAAAGTGATAATATTTTTCTTTGATGCACGAGTTGTATCAATTTTACTAATATATCCCTCAATTTTAAAATCGTCTTTTTCTGACTCAATTGAAATCATATTCTTAGCAACAGCAATACCATACATTTGAGAAATGACTTCTAGCAATTGCCCTTGCCCTGTTGTTTGAAAAATCACTTTATCATTATGATATAAAGAAAAAGAAATCATTGGATATGCCAAAGCTATTCTTTCAATATATTGTTGTATTGCAGCAAATTCTGTATTTACTGATTTCACATATTTTAACCTAGCAGGTACATTTTGAAATAATCGCGTGACAGTGATTTGAGTCCCCTTAGGACACTCAATAATACCCTCGCCTTTATATTTACCAAATTCATAACGAACAAAGACTCCCTGTTCTCCTGTTGAAGATTTTAATTCAAAATGACTTATTGAAGCAATCGAGGGAATAGCTTCCCCTCGAAAACCTAACGTCATAATATTAAATAAATCATGATCATTTTTAATTTTGCTTGTTGCATGTCTTGAAAAACAAAGTTTAGCATCTTCTAAAGGCATACCTTCACCATTATCTACAACTTTAATTAATGATAAACCACCTTCTTCAATATAAACCTGAATACGTGTAGAGGAAGCATCGATACTGTTTTCTACAAGTTCTTTAACAACACTCGCTGGTCTTTCAACCACTTCTCCTGCAGCAATTTTATTTGATAAAACATCATCTAATTGTACGATTTTACCCATAATTTCCTCCTACAAGAGTTTTTTTAATTCAATTAATTGACTTAATGCCTCTATTGGTGATATAGCCATTGGATCAATTTTTCTTAATAACTCTTCTACTTGACTTTCTTTTTGTATTGTCACAACCTGTTGTGACGATTCTAACGTTTGTTCAATACCATGTGCTTCTAGTGTATTTAAAATCAATTGAGCCCTATCAATAACATGGTCTGGTAATTTCGCGAGTTTAGCGACATTAATCCCATAAGAACGATGACTCTTTCCATCTTTAATTTTATATAAGAAGACGATATGATCACCTTCTACTGATGCACTAGCATGAACGTTTTTCACTGGATACTCTTTTTCCATGTATGTTAACTCATGATAATGAGTTGAGAACAATGTAATACATTTAATTTGAGAAGCTATATATTCAATCATTGATTGTGCAATTGCCATACCATCAAATGTAGCAGTTCCTCTTCCAATTTCATCGAAAAGGATTAATGAATTTTTTGTTGCATACATTAATGCATTATTAGCCTCCAACATTTCTACCATGAATGTTGATTGTCCTGATATTAAATCATCACTTGCGCCAATACGCGTAAAGATTTGATCAAACACAGGTAAAACGGCTTCATCACAGGGAACAAATGATCCTATTTGTGCCATAACAACACACAACGCGACCTGACGCATATATGTTGATTTCCCACCCATGTTTGGACCTGTAATCAATAGGACTGGCGCATCTTCATTAACAATTGTATCATTTGGAACATAATTCTTCTTTGAGACAACTTTTTCAACGATACCATGTCTTCCATTTTTTATAGATACGACTTGGTCATCCGTGAACATAGGTTTTACATAACCTTGCGTACTTGCAACTCTTGATAATGCTTGATAGACATCTATGTATGCTAAAGCATGAGCAATATCTTGTAAAATATGAACATCATTCTTTATATAATCTCTTATTTGGATAAAGATTTCATATTCTAATGAAATCATTTTATCCTGTGCACTTAAGATTTTTGATTCCATATCTTTTAATTCTGGTGTAATAAATCTTTCAGCATTCGTTAAACTTTGTTTTCTTGTATATTCAAATTCATCTTTAACTTGTGGCAAATAACTTTTGGTAATTTCAATAAAATAACCAAAGACACGGTTATAACCGACTTTTAATCCTTTAATACCTGTCTTTTCTCTTTCTCTAGCCTCAAACTCACTCAACCACTTCTTACCGTGATCTTTTATATAACGAAGTTCATCCAATTCTTCATGATACCCTTCTTTAATCAATCCACCCTCTTTTAAAGAAATTGGTGGCTGATCAACAATAGCTTGATCAATGACTTCTGTTATATGAGACAAATCTACGAGACGATGCGCAAGTTCGTCAGTATAAGGATGACAAAGCGATAAGACTTGGTGTTTAATTTCAGGAATAACTCTTAAAGTCGAGGCAATCCATTTCAAGTCTCTTGCATTCACATTACCAAATGCAATTCTTCCCGCTAGTTTTTCAATATCATAGACTTCTTTTAACATGTCTTTTATCGTTTCTCTTTCAATAAAATTATTGATAAAGAGTTCAATAATATCTTGTCTTTTAATAATAGAATCCTTATTTACTAAAGGACGATCAATCCACTGTTTTAACAAACGTGATCCCATTGCTGATTTCGTATCATCTAATAACCAAAGTAATGTTCCATACGTCTCATTATGACTGTTTTTCACCAACTCTAAAGAACGTTTTGTATATGAATCCATAAGGACATAACCACTTGATTCAACAATTTGTATGTTTTGAATATGACTCAATTCTCTCATTTGAGTTTCTACTAAATAATTTAATAAAAGAGAACATGTTTTAATTTGTTTTAAATCTTGTAATCTTTCAAATCTCTTTTTATAACTTTCATTAAATGTGTCATTATTATAATTTGTCGTATAGACATAATCTAATGATTGTTCTTCTGTAATGATTAATTCTTTTAAAGATAAAGAATCAATTTGATTTTTTAATTTATGTTCTTGTTTTTCTATATTTGTTACGTAAAACTCTCCAGTAGAGATATCACAGTACGCTAAACAATAACAAAAATCAAATGCCATTAATGAGCCAATAAAATGATTTTGTTTCTCATTAAGTGATGCATCCATAATTGTTCCTGGTGTAATCACTTGAACAACACCTCTTTGAACAATACCCTTAGCTGAAGGATCACTTAACTGTTCAACAATAGCAACTTTATGACCTTGATCAATTAATCTTTGGATATATTGATTAACTGAATGATGTGGTACACCACACATTGGCACTCTTTCTTTTACACCTGCATTTTTTCCTGTTAAAGCAAGTTCACATGCTTTTGATACAATTTTTGCATCATCAAAAAACATTTCATAGAAATCTCCTAAACGAAACATCACTATAGAATCTTGATAATTTTCTTTTATATTTAAATATTGCATCATCATAGGTGAATATTTTTCTTTCATACAATCACTCCAATTCGACAATATTATAGCATAGTTTCTCATTTGTACAAAGTAACAGTATAAAGAAAAAAGAAAGCTCTCGCTTTCTTATTTAATAAAGTTTGTATCAATTTGGATATCATCAAGATCATCCCAAATTTCCGCTTCACTTTTCACTTCTACTTTAATACAAGTTTCTCCACTCACTTCAATTTGCATTTCTTTTTCAATGACAACACTGACATTAGAATTGTCCTTAGTAGCAGATAAACATTTTGGCTTAGAAAGACAACGTCCTTTGACTTCGTCACCTTTTTCAAAGTCTCGATTTTCTTTTTTCGTCACTTGCATTTCATCTTGATAAGATATTTGATGCTTTTCTACAAGTGAGTCAGTTGCATCTCTGCAACTATACCAAATATGAACATCGTATGTTCCAATAATCTTAGGGACACTGTTATTTAAAACAGCTTCAAAATGATGATTCGTAATCCAACACCCTAATATTTCATTTGGTTTTTCGCTCAAAGTTAATGTATAAGTATTTCTTGATAGTTTTTTTCCTTTAGCGACAACTGCTTTTGTATAAATCTCTCTTATATTATTGCTCATTATTCCACCTCAATACACTATATGACAAACGTCCTAAATTACCACTATTTTTTATTTATGCATAAAAAAAGATTTATATTCTATGAATATAAACCTTATGTATTTTATTGATTATGAGATGGTGTAGAATCCTTTAAGATAACGTCATGTGCTCCACCTTCAACAATACTTGTTGAAGAAACAAGAGTAATTTTCGCTTTTTCTTGTAATTCAGGAATACTTAATGCACCACAGTTACACATTGTTGATTTGATTTTATTTAAAGATAAACCAACATTATCTTTTAATGAACCAGCGTATGGTACATATGAATCAACACCTTCTTCAAATGAAAGTTTTGAATCTCCGCCCATATCATATCTTTGCCAGTTACGTGCTCTTGCACTTCCTTCTCCCCAATACTCTTTCATGTATTGACCATTGATGTTCACTTTATTTGTAGGTGATTCATCAAAACGAGAGAAATAACGACCTAACATAATAAAGTCACTTCCCATTGCTAAAGCTAATGTCATATGGTAATCATGAACGATACCACCATCACTACAAATTGGAACATAGATTCCAGTTTTTTCATAATAAGCATCTCTTGCTGCAGCAACTTCAATTGTCGCTGTTGCTTGTCCACGCCCAATACCTTTTTGTTCACGAGTGATACAGATAGATCCACCACCGATACCAACTTTAATGAAGTCAGCACCTGCTTCTGCTAAGAATAAGAATCCTTCTTCGTCAACTACGTTTCCAGCTCCAATTTTCACAGTATCACCATATGTTTTTCTGATCCAATCGATTGTAATTTTTTGCCATTCAGAGAATCCTTCGCTTGAATCGATACATAATACATCTGCACCTGCTTCAACTAATGCTGGTACACGTTCTGCGAAATCTCTTGTATTAATTCCAGCTCCAACGATATAACGTTTTGAGCTATCTAATAATTCATTAGGGTTAGATTTTCTTGATTCATAATCTTTTCTAAAGACAAAGTATTGTAATCTTTGTTCTTCATCAATGATTGGCAATGAATTTAATTTGTGTTCCCAAATAATATCATTTGCTTCTTTTAGTGATACACCGCTATCAGCAGTCACTAATTTATCAAATGGAGTCATAAACTCTGATACCAAAGTTGTTTTGTCCATACGAGATACACGGTAATCTCTTTCAGTAACGATACCAACTAATTTTCCATTTTCTGTTCCATCAGTTGTAACAGCCATTGTTGAATGTCCTGTTTTTTCTTTTAATGCAATAACATCTGCTAATGTTGCCCCAGCAGCAATGTTAGAGTCACTTGTTACAAATCCTGCTTTATAAGATTTAACTTTTCTGACCATAGCTGCTTGATCTTCAATTGATTGTGATCCATAAACAAATGAAACTCCACCCTCTCTTGCTAAAGCAACTGCCATAGTATCATTTGATACAGATTGCATGATTGCTGATACAAGTGGGATATTTAAAGATATTGCAGGTTCTTCACCTTTTTTGAATTTAACTAACGGTGTTTTTAAACTTACGTTTTTTGTTTGACACTCTGCTGAAGAGTATCCAGGGACTAATAAATATTCATTAAATGTATGTGATGGTTCTTTAAAAAAGTATGCCATGATTTATCTCCTTATCTCAGTTATTGAAAAAATTATATAGAGTTTAACTATATTAGTCAACATTTTTATTAATTTGTTGATTTATGTCGTTTTGAATCGATTGAACCAATTCGTTAACCTCTTCTTTAGATATTAAATAGTTCATAATTAATGGATGTTCATCAAACTCATTTTTTAATTTTAAATACTCTTTTACAAGTTCCTCAGATGGTTCTTGTTTTGCTTTTGTATTGATAATTTTCTTTTGCATTGCTTTTAATAAAACTTCTTTTTTCTTTAAGTCTTCGTTCGCTTCTACAATATGAGCATATTTCTTATATTCAATTACACTTTCCTGTGATAATATCCATTGATTTAATAATTGTGCTTTCTCTTGAATGTCTTTATTCAATTTCCTCACCTTTTAATGCCCATGTTTTCACTTCAGTGACTTTGACTTTTACGATTTGACCTATATGATCCTTATTTCCTTTAAAATTAATTAACTTTTGATGTTGTGTATATCCTGTTAACATAGAATCATCTTTCTTTGAAGTTCCTTCAACCAAAACATCGACAACTTGATCTAAGAATTTTAAATTTTGTTTATATGCTTTTTCATTAACAAGTTCATTTAATTTATAAAGTCTTTGTTCTTTTACTGATGTTTCAATATCATCTTCCATTTTTGCTGCTGGTGTTCCTTCTCTAGGAGAATAGATAAATGTATAAGCTAAATCGTATTCACAATAATCATATAAAGACAGTGTATCTTGGTATTGTTCATCTGTCTCTTGAGGGAACCCTACGATGATATCTGTTGTTACCGTACAATCAGGTATAGCTTTTTTGATTTTATCAAATAATTCAATATATTGTTCTCTTGTATAACGTCTTCCCATTCGTTTTAAAACTTCATTATTTCCTGATTGAACAGGCAAATGAATGGCTGGCATGATATTTTCATTCTGAGCAATCACTTCAATCATATCATCACTGAAATCCCATGGATGACTTGTTGTGAATCGAATTCTTTCAACTCCAATTTGAGCAACATCACTTAATAAAGAAGCAAAGTTATATCCATCTTTAAAATCTTTTCCATATGAATTAACATTTTGACCTAATAAAGTAATATCTTTATATCCTTGATCTTTAAGTTCTTGAACTTCTTTTAAAATATCATTATGTAAACGAGAACGTTCTTTTCCTCTTGTATAAGGGACAATACAATACGTACAGAATTTATCACATCCGTACATAATATTAACCCAAGCTTTATGCTTATGTGCTCTTTGAGATGGAAGATTTTCAATAACATCTCCTTCTTTAGACCACACTTCTAATACCATTTCTTTTTCTAACATTGCTTGTTTTAAAAGAACTGGCAACCTATGTATATTATGAGTTCCAAAAATCATATCTACTTGAGGGTGTTTTTGAAGGATACGATTAACAACAACTTCTTCTTGTGCCATACATCCACAAATACCAAAGATTAAATTTGGATTTGTTTTCTTAACTGTTTTTAAATATCCAATTTTACCAAACACTTTCTCTTCTGCGTTTTCTCTAATTGCACATGTGTTTAATAAAACAACTTGTGCATCTTTAATTTCATCAGTTGAGACATATCCCAATGATTCTAAAATACCCGCTAATGTTTCAGTATCTCTCTCGTTCGCCTGGCAACCATATGTCTTAATATGATATTTTTGCCCTCTTCCAATACCAACCATATCTGCTGGGATCTCATAAGCATCATTAATATGTTGAATGTGATCTTTTCCTCTATGCTTCGCATTCTTTAATGATGGTTTATTAAAATATTCGCTATAATCTTTCATCACTTCACCGCTTTCTATTTATATAAAAAAATTAAGAACTGAGTTCTTAATTTTAGTAAGCACCTTCTGGTTGAATTGAAAAGTATAATGTTTGACCTTCTGGTGTTTTTTTGAATAATGATTTACAGTAATCAGCAGCTTCTTGTGCACTCATTTCAGTTTCACATTTCATATAAGCTCTAATTCCTGCAACTTTATCTAAAGACACTTTAACTTTATCATCTGCATAACCATCAAAAAATTCAACTAATTTTTTAACTTGAGCAGTACTCATCATAATTGTAACCATTACAATACCTCCCGTTTTTTATGGCTTTATTATACCCTTTTTTCATAAAAAATAAAGCGAATTTTGAAATTTATATATTTTTTATTCAATTTTTAGGTATAAATACCAATGTTTAAGAATTTTTATGGTAAAAGAACTCTTTTTCGTGCATTTCTACACTTAAACGGATTGATGTCACAACTTGTCCATCGATTGTAATATCATAAAACGAAGGAATGCAATACAACTCATAACCTCCTGGTGCAATGTACCCTCTAGCTATAGCAATTGCTTTCATTGCTTGATTCAGAGAGGCTGCTCCTATGACCTGCATGACGACATTTTGTTGTTCTCTCAAAATACTTGTTAGTGCCCCCGCAACTTTGCTTGGTTGAGACGATGATGATACTCTAATCATTTCCATATTAAAATCCTCCTTGTCATTATATATGACCAAGGAGGATAAATTATGCACCTAATTGATGATTTGGATCAATAAGTATTCTTTCAATTTTGACACACTTCTTGTTTTCAAACGTCATGAGCGATGCACATAACTGTCCCTCTCCTTCAGCAGGAGTAAATGGAACCATAAGACCATCCTTCATTCGTTTAATAATTAAGTCTTTGTCACAACCAATAACACTTTCATAAGGACCAGTCATCCCAACATCAGTTTGATAAGCTGTTCCCTGATTTAAAATTTTCTCATCACCTGTTGGGATGTGTGTATGCGTTCCTAAAACTGCGCTGACACGTCCATCTAGGTAATAACCCATTGCGACCTTTTCACTTGTTGCCTCAGCATGGAAATCAACAATATGAATATCTGAATCAACTGTTTCCAATAAGTCATCTATCGCATCAAATGGATTTTGTACACGCGGATCCATAAATGCCATACCTAATAAACTCGTTACACGGACTTTTTGTCCTGAAACCATAATTTCACGACTTCCTACCCCTGGTAATGATCTTGGTTGATTATAAGGCACAATCAAACGATCTGCCTCATCAATATAATCAAAAATATCTTTCTTAGAAAATGTATGATTTCCCATTGTAATTAATGACACACCATTAAATAACAGTTCATCATAATGTTTTTTTATTAATCCTTTACCATGTGTAACATTTTCTCCATTAACAATAACCAAATCAATATTATGGATTTGTTTTAAACGTGGTAAATATGTATCCAACATTTCTCGTCCAATTGATGAGAAAACGTCACCTACAAATAATATTTTCATGAATATAACTCCTTTAAAAAAAGATAGGTTAACCTATCTTATTATTTTGCGACCTCATTAGCACGAACTTCACGAATCACTGTAATTTTAATATGACCTGGATATGTGAGTTCATTTTCAATTTTCTCACGAATATCTCTTGCAAGTTTATGACTCATAATGTCATCCACTTTATCAGGTTTTACAACGATACGAACTTCACGTCCTGCTTGAATAGCAAATACTTTTTCTACGCCATCAAAACTTTTTGATATTTCTTCAAGTTTTTCTAAACGTTGAATATAATTTTCAATTGTTTCGCTACGACTTCCTGGTCTAGCAGCAGATAATGTATCAGCAGCTGCGACTAAGATAGAAATAACGCTTGTTGCTGGAACATCACCATGATGTGATTCAATTGCATTGATAACAGTTGCATTTTCCCCAAATTTCTTTGCGAATTTCGCTCCTAATTCAACATGGTTCCCTTCCATTTCATGATCAACCGCTTTTCCTAAGTCATGTAATAAACCAGCTCTTTTAGCAAGTTGTTGGTTTAATCCTAACTCTGCAGCCATCATTCCAGCAAAATGAGCAACCTCTACACAGTGTTGCAATGCATTTTGTCCATAACTTGTACGATATTTTAATTTACCAATCATCATAACCAATTCTTTATTAACTCTTGATAAACCAAGTTCAAATATAGCATCTTCACCAGTTTTTAAAATCACTTCATCTAACTCTGCACGAGTTCTTTGAACAACTTCTTCAATACGACCTGGTTGAATTCGTCCATCTCTAATCAATGTTTCTAAAGACAAACGCGCAACTTCACGTCTTACTGGATCAAAACATGAGATTGTAATAGCTTCAGGAGTATCATCAATAATTAACTCTACACCAGTCGCATTTTCAATAGCCTTAATATTACGTCCTTCACGTCCGATAATACGGCCTTTCATTTCTTCACTCGGTAAAGCAACAACATGAACTGTACGTTCAACTGTTTCTTCTTGAGAATAACGATTTATTGCATTTGCAATAATGTCTTTTGCATATAATGACGCTTTTAATCTCGCTTCATCTTCTTGTTCTTTAATAAACGCTGTCATTTCATTACTAATTTTTTGTTCAACTTGTCTAAATAATTCTTCTTTAGCTTCGTTGGCACTCATCGCAGCAATTTTTTCTAATTCGACAATTTTCGAATCGATTTGCTCCTTTAATTGAACCTCTAATTTTCCTAGTTCTTCACTTTTTCT
Organism: uncultured Erysipelotrichaceae bacterium; assembly: GCA_947074115.1. GTDB lineage: Bacteria > Bacillota_I > Bacilli_A > Erysipelotrichales > Coprobacillaceae > CAMTOK01. The sequence continues at coordinate 14,080 of CAMTOK010000045.1, forward strand.
TTCTAATTGCTTAGCTTTATCATCTAAAACATCTTCTTTTCCTTGTAATGCAATGTCTCTTCTATCGATATTTTGCTCTCTTTGCAATAGTTTATTTTCAAATTTAGTAATCTCAGCACGCTTTTCTTTAACGTCTTTTTCTGCTTCAAGCTTATACTCATAAGCTTGAGTTTTGGCATCTAAGATAGCTTCTTTTACTATATTATCAGCTTTGGCAGTCGCTTCATTAATAATTCTTGTTGCATCTGTATTCGCTTTTGTTACTTTCAACAAACTTAATCCATAATACAAACCAAAACCAATTAAGACTGCTAGAACATAGGTTAAAATTGTAAGAGGGGATAAATCACCCATAATGCTCCTCCTAATTCCTATGATTATTTCTTTTTGTGAATAAACACAAGTTTATTATACCCTAATTACTAAACCTTTACAATCACTAGAAAGATAATTTTATGACTTATCTACATTTTTTTACATTTTATTCCCAAAATCAAAAAAAGACGAGTTTAATCGTCTTTTTGTGGATCAGTTAATGCATCTTTAATTTTGTTTTCAATTTCTAACATAAT
>CAMTOK010000046.1 GCA_947074115.1 uncultured Erysipelotrichaceae bacterium
ATGATTGTAAGACATGAAGATCTATCAGACGCTGTTAAACAAAGTATGATTTTATCTAAAGTAAAAAACGTTATCTTTGTGAGTGATCATCCTTCTGCAGTTGCGAAAGATATTGAGGAATTAAAGAGATATTATAAGGTTGATGCGATCATTCCATATGATGTTTTACCATATAGTTCTAAAGTGACAAGTTTAGTGAAATTAGTGAGAAAGTAAGGAGTTTTCCTTACTTTTTTTTAATTGTGTGATAAAAAAACAAATAAAATTTTTGAATTATACGAAAACACTATGATATAGATTATTGTTTTTCTAAGTGTAGGGTGAAATGGTTTTCAAATATCAATGTAAGTGCTATAATAGGAAGGTAAAAGATACGGAGGGATACAATGTCGATTTTATCTGGAAAAGGAAGAATTAAAATTGATGGTAAAAAAGGTTTAACTAAAGACAAACCAATTTTATCAATTGAAGCACCAGACGTTGTTTATATTCCATTAGTACTAGGACTCGCGACTGACTTTGAAGTACATGTCAAAGAAGGTGACCGCGTATGTATAGGTAGTAAATTAGCAACACGTACAAGTATGTATGTTCCAATTTACTCATCGGTTTCTGGAACTGTAAAAGGAATAGAAAAGCGTATGCATGCTTCTAAACGATTACAAGATCATATCGTTATCGAAAATGATCACAAAAATGAAAGAGTGAAAGCACTTGATGTAGCAAACCCTGATTCAATGACACAGTCAGAAGTGTATGAAGCAATTAAAGAATTAGGTATTGTTGGTTTAGGTGGTTCAGGATTTCCAACACATATAAAATATAGCAATCCTAGCAATATTGAAACTATATTAATCAATGGTGTAGAATGTGAACCTTATTTAACAAGCGATCACTTGGCGATGAAGAAAGATGTGAAAGCTTTATTTGATGGAGTTCATTATTTCATTATTGCTGCAGGAGCAAAAAATGGAATTATAGCAATTAAAGAACACAAACCAGACTTATTAGAATTATTATTAGAAGAAGCAAAGAATTATGATAATATTTCAGTACAAGAAGTCCCAGATCGTTATCCAATGGGATGGGAACGTGTTTTAATTGAAACAGTTTTCAAAAAGACTTATGATAAGTTACCAGCAGAAATTGGGGTTATTGTGAATAACTCATCTACTGCAATTGCATTATCAAGAGGAATCAGACATGGAGTCCCTATTACACATCGTGTAGTGACTTTCTCTGGAACGGGATTAAAAAATCCACAAAACGTTGAAGTGGCAATCGGTACACCAGTTAACTATATTGTTGAAAAAATTGGTGGTTATATCGATGAAGACTGTGATGGATATTTATTAGGGGGAGGGCCTATGATGGGTCAATCAGTAATGAATGATACATTCGTTATTTACTCTCATAATAACGCTATTACAGTTATGAAAAAAGAAAAAATCAATTCATTACCATGTTTTAAATGTGGTGAGTGTACTTTACACTGTCCAGCACATTTACAACCAGTACGTATTGTACAAGCTGAAAAAGCAGCTAACGTTGAATTAATTGAAAAGTTAGATACAAGCAAATGTGTTGAATGTGGTATGTGTACATTAGTGTGTCCTTGTAAATTAGAAGTGACAGACAATGTGAAAAAAGCGAAACGTCGCTTACAATTAGCTCAAAGAAGAAAAGCGTAGAGAGGTATAAAAGATGAAAATTACTTTACAAAGAACCTCACCGAATTATAGAAGAAAACTCTCTACTCATGGAATCATGAGAGATCTAACAATCGGATTATTAGTGATTGTTGGTTTTTCACTCTATTTTCAGTGGGCAAACTATCAAACAAATGATGGTTTAATCAAAGCAGCATTAATTTATGTCACATCAGTAGGTGTTGCATTAGCAACAGAAGTTGTATGGGCATTAATTCAAAAGAAAAATATATTAGAACATTTAAAAAATAGTTTTCCATTAGTAACAGCGTTAATCTTTGCATTAACATTACCGATTGGAACACCTTTATATGTCGTAGCAATTGGTTCATTCATTGCGATTTTCTTTGGAAAATTAGTCTATGGTGGATTTGGACAAAACATCTTCAACCCAGCATTAGTTGGTCGTGTTGTTGTACATTTATCATTTGGAGCTCAATTAACGACATTCTTAGATGCAGGAACTGCATCAGACATAGTTTCTGGAGCAACGCCAGCAACTTGGTTAGCATCAACAAGTTGGTTAGGTGCTGAGAACTTAATGTTCTCATTACAAGACTTATTGTTTGGTAGCCATGGTGGAGCATTAGGTGAAACATGTGTTTTATTAATTCTTGTTGTTGGAATTGTATTAGCATACAGAAAAGTATTTGATTATAGAATTCCAGCATCTTATTTATTAACTGTTCTTGTTTTAGGTGGTGCATTTGCATTAGCAACAGGACAAAACGTATTAAGTTATGCATTAATTCAATTGTCTATTGGTGGTGTTGTGTTTGGGGCTATTTTTATGGCAACAGATCCAGTCACATCTCCTACAAGCCCAATGGGTAAAATTATCTTTGGTATTGGACTTGGGTTCATAACAATGATTATTCGTTTTAAAGCAAACTTCCCTGAAGGGGTATTGTTCTCAATCTTAATTATGAATATGTTAACACCATTCATTGATTCAATGATTCTTGGTAGAACTGACACATTCAAAGTCAAAAGATGGTTAACAATTGGTTTGATCGCTGTTGTTGCGACTGGATGTACTTACGGTGTAGGTCGTTCAATTGAAACAGATGTGAGAAATGCTGAAGAACAAGCTCGTTTAGAGGCTGAAGAAGAAGCAAAACGTCAAGAGGAAGAAGAAGCTAACAAAGTAAAATGGACTCTTCTTGAAAAAATAGATGGTGGATATATCATGGAAGCTTACGGTTTCGGTGGTAAAGGAAACCCAATGAAAGTACAAGTTATGATTTCTGGAGATCAAATCTCTTCAGTGACTGTATTAGAGTATCCAGGTGAAACTGCATACTACGGTGAAGATTTAATTCAATCAGGTGTTGGTGGAGACTTAAATAGCAATGCTAAAGTATTCTATGACTTTATCTTTGGTGGAAGCTTCAGTGCAGCTGACTTAGATGGTGTTGATGTCGCAACGGGAGCAACAAAAACTGCTGAAGCAATCGTTAACGCTATTAAAGGTGCAATTGAAGAAGCACAAAAAGCACCAGTTGTTAATGGTGATGAATACACTTATACATTAAGTGCAGCAGGATTTAATGCTGGTAACCCAATGACAATTAAGGTGACATTAAACGTTAAGACATCAACTGTCACTCAAGTTGAAGTTGTGTCTTATGCAGGTGAAACTGCTTATTATGGTGAAGATTTAATCCAATCAGGTGTTGGTGGAGACTTAAACTCTAACGGTAAAGTGTTCTATGATACTGTATTTGGAGGAAATTTATCATTCTCAGATGTTGACGGTATTGATGTTTCAACAGGAGCAACGAAAACGGCAGCTGGTATTAAAGAAGCAATCCAAAATGCGATTGCGGATGAAAGATAGGAGGTAACAATATGAAAAAAGTCATTCAAATGGCATTATTCTTAGCAATTGTTGCTGGTCTATCAGGAGCAGCATTATCATTCGTGTATAATTTAACTGATCCTATTATCCAAGAGGCAGCAATTGCAAGTGAGAAAGAAAACTTAGTACAACTTTACTCAAATGGTGAAGAGTTTAAAGTTGTTGAAACAAACTTTGGTGACTATCCAACACTTCAAGGTGTTTATGAAGTCATTAAGGGTGGTAGTGTGAAAGCGCATGTTTATAAAGGAAGTGTTACAGGATACGGTGGGGCAAGTTCTCCAATCGTCTTCTTAGTCGCTTTAGAAGATGGAAAATATTCAGGGTATACAGTTCTTGAAGCATCTGCAGAAACTTCAGGTATCGGGACAAGAATTAAAGACGCTGAATTCAAAGATAACATTGTAGGTACTGATATTGGTGGTTCAGTTGATACTTTATCAGGAGCAACTGTATCTTCAAAAGCTGTTGTTAACAGTATTAAAGAAGCTGCAAAACATTATCAAGAAAACTTTAAATAGGAGGGAACATAGATGAAAAAATTAGATATTTTCAAAAAAGGTTTATTTGTTGAAAATCCAATCTTTGTTTTATTGTTAGGTCTATGTTCAGCTCTAGCAATAACAACATCATTAACAAACGCTATCGGGATGGGAATGGCAGTTATTTGTGTCTTAATTATGAGTAACTTAATTATTTCATTATTAAGAAAAGTGATCCCTCATGAAATTCGTATTCCAGTTTATATCATTATCATTGCGACACTTGTTAAATGTGTTCAAATGTTAATGAATGCATATACTCAAGAGTTATATACTTCATTAGGGGTATTCATTCCTTTAATTGTTGTTAACTGTATTATCTTAGGAAGAGCAGAATCATTTGCATCTCAAAATACAATTATTGACTCTTTATTAGATGCTTTAGGTATGGGTATTGGTTATACAATTGCAGTTGTCGTTATTTCTTTCTTTAGAGAATTAATTGGAACTGGTGGATTATCATTATTCAATCCTTTTGATGGAAGTCAAGTGATCTTCCAGTTTGAGTTATTTGGTGATTATGCGATCTCTTTATTAACTCAACCTGCAGGAGCATTCATAACTTTAGGATGTATCTTAGCTTTCATTCAATTCTGGAATAACAGAAAATCTAAGAAAGTAGGAGGACAATAAGATGGGTTTATTTAGTTTATTTATCGGGTTATGCTTAGTTAATAACGTCGTATTAAGTAAATTCTATGCAGTCTGCCCTTTATTAGGTGTTTCTAAGAAACCAAAGAATGCATTAAATATGGGATACGCTGTGACTTTCGTTATCGTACTTGCATCAGCAATCACATACTTGTTATATCATTTTGTACTTGTTCCTTTAGATATTAAGTATTTAGACTTAATTACATTTATCTTAGTTATTGCATCATTAGTGCAATTTGTAGAAATGTTCTTAAAGAAAACAAGTCCAGAAATCTATAAAGCAATGGGTGTATACCTTCCTTTAATTACAACAAACTGTGCTGTATTAGGGGTTGCTTTAGACAATATCAGTTCTGGTTATAATTTTGTAGAATCAATGGTTGCTGCTGTAGCGGTATCAGTAGGGTTTACAATTGTTATTTACCTTTATGCAACAATTAGAGAAAGATTAGAAATTTCAAATGTTCCAGAAAGTTATAAAGGAATTCCAATTGCTTTAATAACTGCAGGAATTATGGCTTGTGCTATCGCAGGAATCGCAGGTCTCGTTTAATGAATTTTTACGCAATATTATGGGTAGGAGTATTGGTTGCAGTTATGATTGCATCATATCTCTTAAATAAACGCACACCACTCCCTGAGGGGTGTGAAGAGGTTGTGTGTGAAGGATGTGCAGATATTGCATGTTCTCACAATGCAGCTCACCAAAAGGAGGAATAACTATGCTTAACGCTATTATCGCTTTGGTAGCAATCGGTGCAGTGTTAGGAGTTTTATTAGGTCTTGCTCAATTATATCTTGTTGTAGAAGAAGATAACCGTGTAACAGAAGTGATTGCTATGTTACCAGGAGCAAACTGTGGGGGATGTGGATTTCCAGGTTGTCAAGGTTTCGCTAATGCATTGGTTGATGGAGAAGCAACACAAGTGTCACTTTGTGGAGTTTGTAATCAAGAAACAAGAGAAGCTATTGTCAAATACCTGAATGAAACACCAGGTCCTAATAGTGAAACATTGAAAGTTACGCTTTAGAGGTCAATTGACCTCTTTTTTATTTATAAGCAAATATTTTGAAAAAAATAGGAAAAAGGGGTACAATACGCTTTGAGGTGATATTATGCAAGTTTGTGAATCAATATACAATGTCGGAGTTAAAGATACGGAAATAGATTTATTTGAAGGGCAATATCCTGTACCTAACGGCATAGCTTACAATTCTTATATTATTTTAGATGAAAAAATAGCTGTCATGGATACAGTTGATTTTCACTTTTTTAGAGATTGGTTATCTCATTTAGAGCGTGTTCTTAATGGTAGAGAACCAGATTATTTAATTATTTCACATATGGAACCAGACCATGCTGGATCAATAGATATTTTCTTATCAAAATATCCTCAAACAAAAGTTATAGGGAATACAAAGACTTTTCAAATGCTCAAACAATTTTTTCAAGGTGATTACGGTGATCAAGAAATCGTTGTCAAAGAGGGTGATACTCTCGAACTAGGAAAGCATACGTTGACATTTTATACAGCACCACTTGTGCATTGGCCTGAAGTTATGATGACCTATGAAAGTTATACAAAGACGCTCTTCTCAGCAGATGCGTTTGGTACATTTGGGATAGAAGATGATTTATCAAATTGGCCTGATGAAGCAAGACGTTATTATTATAATATTTGTGGTAAATTTGGCCCACAAGTGAAATCAGTATTAAATAAGATTTCGGGATTACAAATCAATAGAATTTGTTCATTACATGGACCTCTTTTAAATGAAGATTTAGATAAGTATGTTCATTTGTATAAGATATGGTCTCAATATCTTCCAGAAGAAAGTGGTATCACGATAGCTTACGCATCTATTTATGGACATACTGAAAGAGCAATGTTCTTTTTAGCAGAGCAATTAGAGAAACTTGGAGAACAAGTCACATTAATAGATTTAGGAAGAAATGATCATTCATTTGCCTTAGCAGAAGCATTTCGATATGATCGTCTTGTACTCGCTTCATCAACTTATGATGGGTGGATGTTTACACCTATGTGTGAATTCTTATCAAGACTACGTGGGAAGAATTTCCAAGGGAGAGATGTTGCCTTTATTCAAAATGGATCTTGGGCGCCTGTAGCGATCAAACCGATGAAAGATATCATGACATCATTAAAAGATATCACATGTATAGAACCAGAAGTCACAATCAAAAGTGCAATGAATGATAACAACAAACAAGAACTTATTGTCTTAGCAGAAGCTATACATAATGGTGGTTGTATAGAAGAAGCGTGTGATTAAAAAAGCATAATAATTGAAAAAAGAAGACAATTCGTATAATATGTAATTATGAAATCATAATATAGAATGAAAGGATGATTATATGTCTCAATTAATTCATGCAAATGCAGAACAATTTAATACAGCAGTACAAAATGGAGAAACAGTATTAGCTGATTTTTCAGCAACATGGTGTGGACCATGTAAAATGTTAGAACCTATTATCACATCTTTTGCAGAAAGAAATCCTAACATTACAGTCATGAAAATTGATGTTGATGAAAATAATGATTTAGCAGCATCATTTCAAATTATGTCTGTACCAACAATCTTAGTATTTAAAAATGGACAACTTGTTAATAGACAAACAGGTGTTGTTCCAATTGAAGCATTAGAGAACTTAGTTTTATAAAAGGCATAAGCCTTTTTTTTTATATCTTTACAATTATATCTAATAAATGGTAAAATATAGAAAAGGAGGAAAGCTATGAAAAAGATGATTAAAGCATTTTGTATTTTGTTTGTCGCAGTAACTCTTATTGCATGTCAAACACAAGAAGAACCTGTTCGTACATTAGAACTCGTTAATATATCGGAAATAAAATCGATTGAGATTCCATTAGGTTTTGAAGATATCATTCATACTGAAGCTGATTATATACAGTCATTCGTAGAATTAACACAAAAAGCAACCCTTACTGACTTAGAACCTTCAACAGACTTACCAACGCGTGAAAATTGTACACGTATTGATATCGTCGCTAATTATGAATTAACAAGTTTATTTATCTTTGAAGAAGATGGAAAATGGTATATAGATGTTCCTAATGATGGTGTGTATTTAACAGACCAAAGTATTCAAGATTTTATGAAAGCAGATTAATAAAAAATGCACAACGATTAGGTTGTGCATTTTATTTTTATATAAGATTGTATATGTTGTATTCTTTCTTGTTCATAGTCTAAAAAGTGACGATGAGGTTCATTTATAAAATGGCTATAAAGATCAACATCTTTAAGTAATTCAGAATAATCATCGTGACTATTTTCTTTATCACTGTGATTTTTAATCATAGTATAAATAATATCTTGTTGTTCCTTTGTAAGAGAATGCTTAAGTTTTAAAAATATATCAGCACTTCTCGTAGAGTGATCGAAGTGTGATTGAGAAGTAAAGTAAGCAATATCATGAAATAAACCAGCAATGAAGGAAAGAGAAGGATCAAGACCTTTATATAGTGCGACTTCATGTGCAAGAGTTGCGACTTGAATAGAGTGAAAATAGGCATTTTGTTTATAATACCCAAAACATTTTTCTTCAATAAGTTTAAAGAACTGTGTTTGATAATCTATCATCGTCTTAAACCTTTAGGATATAAGTTCTTTGCTTGTCCCTGACTTTCTTTATAAAAAGAGAGAGGTAAGTTATTTATAAACAGTACTCCATATCCTTTTTGTGTTGTTCCTTGTATTGATAAACCATGTAAATAATCTTTTATCTCTTTTGAATCTTCATTATAATCATAGAATTGTTTCACTTCATGTTTCTTTAAAGACAAGGCTAATGCATGACTTGGTTCAAAACGGTTCTTTTTACATTCACCAAGATATAATCCGTTTCTAAGTATTCTGATTCCTTTAAGTTCAGGGAATTGGGGAAGTAATGCATAAATATGATTTTGGTTTTCATAAAGATATGTAGGCATATCTTTATTTAAATAGGTCTTATAAAAATCAGCAACCAGATCTCTTTGAACTTTAGAAATATGTGGTTTTAATGCATTGATTTTGTGAACTTTTTCAACACCATTTTTCTGTAATAGTGCAATGAAATGACCTTCGCCATTATAATGATGAGGATAGAGTCTAACGGCTTCATCCATATCGATTCCAGGCTGAATACCATGACTGTGAGGTAATGGAAGTAAATGACAATCATATTGGTCTAATGCATAGTTAACGATATCCTCGTTTTCTTTTTTATTATAAGTGCAAGTCGAATAGATCAATTTTCCACCTGGTTTTAAAAGAACCATAGCAGTATCTATTAATTGTTTTTGAATATATGCACATTCATTTACTTTTTCAGGAGACCATGTTTCTACAGCTTGATCAAGTTTTCTAAACATACCTTCTCCACTACAAGGAGCATCTAGAATAATCTTATCAAAGAATTCAGGAAGTATTTTTTCAAAAGCAGCAGGTTTCGCATTCGTGACAATAGTATTCTCTAAACCAAATCTTTCAACGTTTTCTGAAAGGATTTTAGCACGTAGAGGCACGATATCATTTGCGATCAATAAACCTTCATGACTGAGGTTCATTGCAGCATAACAAGATTTACCCCCAGGGGCGGCACACATGTCTAAAATATAATCATCCTTTTGGATATCTAAAAAAGATGATACAAGCATGGCACTTGGTTCTTGTATATAATATAAACCACAAGAGAAATATGGAGATTTCCCTAATGGTGTTGTTGAAGGGTTAAAATAATATCCATTTTTAACAAGAGGATGTTCTAAAAGAGAGGACATTAAAGTCTCATCATGACATTCTTTTTGGATATTCATATAAATAGCTTTTTTAGGTTCATCATTTAGAGAACTCATAAAAGCGTCATAATCTGGACCTAATAGGTCATACATTTGTTGTTTAAATTCATTGTTCATATTATCACCACCTTTATTATACAAATCAATATACCGTGTGTAAATACTATTTCTATGATATGATAAGTATGGTGATAGAATGAAAAGATGTAATTGGGCACACAGTCCTATACTAGAAGAATATCATGATCATGTATGGGGCGTAGAAACACACGACGAACAACAATTGTTTAAGATGTTGATCCTTGAAGGTTTACAAGCTGGGTTATCATGGGAGACAATATTGAAAAAGGAAAGTGCATATGAAGCAGCGCTAGATGATTTTGATTACCAAATAATTTCTCAGTATACACAAGAGAAAATTGATTCTTTGTTAAAGGAGCCTTTATTAATTAAAAATAAGCTCAAAATGAGAATGATAGTGAACAATGCACAAATCTTTATAAAGATTCAAGAAGAGTATGGATCCTTTGATTATTTTATATGGCGTTACACTGAGAATAAACAAATTAAACATCATTACGCTACATCAAAAGACGTTCCATCGTTTGATGATCTTTCAACAAAGATATCAAAAGATCTTAAAGACAAAGGAATGAGCTTTGTAGGACCTACAATTATATACAGTTACTTGCAAGCTATTGGGATATATAATGATCATGAAACAACATGTTCACTATATAAGTCATAAATATTATTGATTTTTCATGTGTTTCGTACTATAATAAATAAGCACACATTATGCCCGAGTGGCGAAATTGGTATACGCACTTGACTCAAAATCAAGCGAACTTAACTTCATGCCGGTTCGAGTCCGGCCTCGGGCACCAATTTTAAAAAACGAAAATATTCATTTGAAGAGTGATCTTAGGAAACTAAGATTGCTCTTTTTTTGCTTTAAAATGGGCGATCAAAATTGAAAAAATTCATTATTTATACAACAAAGGAACTTTGTTGTTAATTGAACTAAATAAATTAAATTACCTTCTTAATGAATATATCAAAGTTACTTTGATGTTTATTGAGTGGTATATACGGAGCAGGGAGAAGCAGAAATGATTACAAATAAGAAATATGTAAACTATGAAGCGATATATGATTCTAATGATTTATGGGCATGGATTAATGATGGTTCTATTATCTATTCAAATCAAGAGAAGTATAGAGAGTACATAACTATATTGATCAGAAAAAAAGAAGAATCATTAAGAAAGTATAAAACTCAATATAGAAATAGATATTGTCATCAGCTTATAACTCTTATCCCATATGAAATTACAAAAGATAGATGGAATGATTGGGTAGATGCTTTTGCTAAAAGAATCGATAAACGATTTGTAAAATATCTATATTGCTATAAATTCCATACAGTCAATAAAGCGAACTACGTAACAATTATATTCTTTACAAGGGATGTGATACCTAAAAAAGAAGTTATAGAAAAATATAATCAAGATTACTTTTACGATAAAAAGACTGGAAAAAGATGTTCTGGAAACTTCTATTATGATGAAGAATCAGGAGCGAAGTTATCTGGTTATGAAGAGGGTTGTGTTATAAAATCCAATCCCAATGCTATTTTAAAGGCTAAAAGTGGTGATGTTAAAACAGATAAAAATGGTAATCAAATCTCTAAAGTTGTTGAAACAACTGGTAATGAAATCAATACATTTAGATTTAAATCATTTGAAACGTTTATCAACAAACTAAAAAAGAAGTCGATAAAGGCTACAAAAGATTTGGTTGCTGGAGTGGTAATTTACAGCCTTATATCTAAAGAAACTATAAAACAAGACACAAGCTCAATTATTCGTAAAGCAAAGATTATGCGTAACATTGAGATAGATAAGATCAATTCACTATTAATGCAATATCAAGATGCGATAGAAAAAATGCAATATGATGAACATCTTGAAGATATACATAAAAAACTGAATGAAGCGATTCGTACAGTTAATAAAATGATTCACACTCATAAAAAAGACTTCTCTGAAATTAGAAAGTTTTTACTAAATTGGTGGAATCAAAATATCCTTTTTGAAGGGTAAAGATTAGGTATTAGGGGATCTTTGACAATTGAATCCAGAAGTAAACAAAGAGAGAGCTGAATGGTTACGCTTAATACATAGAAAGTGTGTTGTGTGCGATATTAATTACATTCAAAACCAATAAAGGCATATTGGTAAGGCGATGATCTCAAAATGATACTTACGAAGATATACAAAGGTATATTTCGTGTTATGCATAGGAATGCGAACTAACAACTGTTAATGGGTAGGCTACTACAAACTTCTGGTTATTTATATGATTAATAAATCGAACTTCTTGCGATTTATTAGTTATATAAAAACTAAAACATCAAGAAAGGAATCAGGAAAAGACCTGATGAAAGGAAAAAGTATGAAAGTAATTAGTATTATTAATCAAAAAGGTGGAGTTGGAAAAACTCAAACATCAGTAAATGTGGCTGTAGGGTTATCATTACAAGGCAAAAGAGTGCTAATCATCGATGCCGATGCACAAGGAAATTGTACAAGTTATTTATCAGAAGGTATTAATGAATTGGATTTAAAAGATATTATTCAAAAGAATCCAGGTAAAAAGAATCCATTAATATGGTTAAAAGATGTTCTAGGAAATGAAACGTTTGAAAAGGATATAAGCAATTTATTGCTGAATGATTATACAAGGGTAGAAGAATGTATTTATAAAACTAAGTATGAAAACTTAGATATTATCCCTTCAACAGATACAAAACTAATCAAAACTGATCAATTGATCAACGTTGATAACAAGTTAAGACATAACAGATTAAAACGAGCTTTAAGACAAGTTAAGGATCAATATGATTTTGTTATTATCGATAACGCTCCAACGTTCAACTGTATCACACTAAACACATTGTTCTGTGCTGATCAAATCATTATTCCTTTAAAAATTGGTAGGTTTGAATTAAGTGGGTTTATCCAGGTAATGCAAGAGATTGAAACTCTTATGTATGATTATGAATCAGATTATGATGTTTCTGTTGTTTGGCAAATGGTACATAGGGGTAACAGACCAATCAACAATGCATTCATTGAGATGTTTGGATCAACATTTAATCAATATGAATTTGAATATAACTTGAATGTGATGGATTCTACTATAGGTTATCAAGAAGCAGTAGCATCTAAATCAACATTGAATACAAAAATGATTATTGAAGGAAATTCAAAGTTAGCAGAAGATTATAAAAAGTTAGTGAATGAAATATTAAACGAAAGGAACTAGAAGCGATCTAGTGAAAGGTAAAATTTATGAGTATCACTGAATTAGGTAATATAAAAAGAAAAGTTAATTCAAGACCAAAGGCAAAAATGATTGATATTGACGAGATTACAAGAAATGACTTAAATCATTATAAAATGAATGATATTGATGAATTAAAAGCATCTATATCTTATTACGGATTGTTAAAGCCATTAGAAGTCTATCAGACTGAAGATGGAGATTTCATGTTGCTGGGAGGACATAGAAGGCATCTAGCATTAGTTGACCTAGTCAATGAAGGAACAATAGAACCAGAAGTATCATGCTTGATATATGCAAAGCCAACTGATGAAGTAACGGAGAAATTACAAATCCATATGAGCAATGCTCAACGATTAGAAACGAATGAAGAAAAGCAGCTTGTTGTAAATGATTTATTAGAGTGCTTAGAAAAAGATCCAACTATTAAAGAAGCAGGAGTATTAACACGAAAATGGATAGGTGGATTTATTGGATGTTCTGAAAGAACAGCACAAAAGTTCATTAATATATCTAAGGGTATAGAGGATGAACCACTTAACAATGAAGAGAAGCCAGAAAAAGAGAAAAAAGAGAAAATCAAAGGGACTAAAGATATTGTTAAAATATTAGAAAAAACAAATCAAAGTATCAGTGATATATTTATTGGACTTCCAGAAGAGGTGAAACAATGC
>CAMTOK010000047.1 GCA_947074115.1 uncultured Erysipelotrichaceae bacterium
TTTATTTTTTATGGAGGGATTTATGCAAGTATTGCTATGTTGTCAAGAAAAGACGACTTGTCTTCAATTGGAAGACAAAATAAGGGGACATACCCCTTACCCGTTTGATCGTTATGATTATGCATTAACGATGACAGAGGGGAGAGACAAGATGGCACAAACTCAATATGATTTAATCTTTTTAGATTTAACAAAAAGTGAAATGTATCCACTTAACGGTGAGACCTTTGTAGGGCAAGGTCATGTCATTGTTATTGGTGATGATATGGATGCAGTCCATATTGCTTATAGACTCAATGCATTTCAGTATTTGGTAGGGATGAATGATATCAAGTTTAAGCGTTGCTTAGAGAAGGCAATTGCTTCACTGTGTCGTAAAATGAATCGTTGTTTTATAAAAACATTAAACAACGAGCTTAAAGAGCTCGATGTACATGATGTCGTGTATGTTACGCAAGTAGAAGATCACTATAGGGTTGTACTGGAACACAACATTATAGATGGTTATATTATTAATGAGGAAGCATTTTTTAAGATGTTTGATTATACACAAACTCATGAGACGACATGGGTTCATAGTGGCAGTATTCAGCAGATAACACCCTATGGATATCACTTAAGAAGTGATAAATATCTCTCTCGTTAAGAGGGAAATATAAGGGAAGAAAACGAATGTCGAAATTCCTGTGATTTTTCTAAATTAGAGGTTGAAATCTAAGAGAAGAAATGATATTATTCACTTAGTTATACGACTGACGGAAGTGGAATTGACCACATGGAGTATAATCTTTAGAGCCGACCGTCTGGGCAATCGTCCGGACCAGTAGGCTCTTTTTTGCATTTCTTTTTGAGAAGTTCAATTTATCTTTTGGAAATATATAAAATATGGTATAAAGAAAGTGTCGATGTATGGATAATAAAGAGAAAGGAAGTCATTTATGTTAACTGATGTTGAAATTGCACAAAGTGCAGAAATGAAACCAATCCGCGATATTGCATTACAAGTCGGATTAGTGGAAGATGATTTAGAACTTTATGGAAAGTACAAAGCGAAAATCTCGCTAGATGCTATTGCGAAAAATAAAAATAACAAAGATGGAAAGTTGATTCTTGTTACTGCGATCAATCCAACTCCTGCAGGAGAAGGAAAGACGACAACAATGATCGGTCTATCACAAGCAATGCACAAATTAGGTAAAAACTCTATCGTGGCAATGAGAGAACCAAGCCTTGGGCCATGTTTTGGTGTAAAGGGTGGTGCTGCTGGAGGCGGTTATGCACAAGTTGTCCCAATGGAAGATATTAACTTACACTTTACTGGTGATATTCACGCTATTACAACAGCAAACAATTTAATTGCTGCTATGTTAGATAATTCAATTCACCAAGGAAATCCATTAAATATTGATGTAAGAACAATCGTATGGAAACGTGTTGTTGACTTAAACGATCGTGCATTACGTAACACGATTTGTGGATTAGGTGGAAAAATTAACGGTGTCCCTAGAGAAGATGGTTTCGATATCACTGTAGCAAGTGAAGTTATGGCTATTCTTTGTCTAGCAACATCTTTAGAAGATTTAAAAGCGAGAGCTGCGAAAATGATCGTTGCTTATGATTATGAAGGAAATCCAGTGACTGTTGAAGATATTAAAGCAACAGGAGCTGTTACATTATTATTAAAGGATGCAATTAAGCCAAACTTAGTTCAAACTTTAGATCATACACCTGTATTTATTCACGGTGGTCCATTCGCAAATATTGCTCATGGATGTAACTCTGTTATGGCAACACAACTTGCTTTAAAATTAGGTGATTACGCAATTACTGAAGCAGGATTTGGAGCTGACTTAGGAGCAGAAAAATTCTTGGATATTAAATGTCGCCAAGCTGGATTAAATCCAGATGCAGTTGTTATTGTAGCGACTGTTAGAGCATTAAAAATGCATGGTGGTGTAGCTAAGAAAGATTTAGGTGAAGAAAACTTAGATGCTTTATCTAAAGGATTAGAAAACTTAGAAAAACATATTGAAAATATTGCAAAATACAACTTACCAAGTGTTGTTGCAATTAATGCTTTCCCTACAGATACGAAAGCTGAATTAGACTTATTAAAACAAAGATGCGAAGAAATGGGTGTTAATGTTGCATTAAGTGAAGTTTGGGCTAAAGGTGCTGAAGGTGGGGTAGAATTAGCTGAAGCAGTATTAAAAGTATTAGAAAATGATGAAGCAAACTTC
The DNA here is from genome assembly GCA_947074115.1 of uncultured Erysipelotrichaceae bacterium. Lineage (GTDB taxonomy): Bacteria > Bacillota_I > Bacilli_A > Erysipelotrichales > Coprobacillaceae > CAMTOK01. The sequence goes on from CAMTOK010000047.1 coordinate 2,241, forward strand.
AAACCATTATATTCATTAGATTTACCTATCGATGAAAAATTAAGAGTCATCGCTAAAGAAATCTATGGAGCTAATGATATTGTTTTAACAAAAAAAGCAATGAACAAGATTAAAAAGTATACAACACAAGGATTAGGGGAATTACCTATCTGTGTTGCAAAAACTCAATACTCATTATCTGATGATCCAACATTACTTGGAAGACCATCAGGATTTGATGTGACTATTCAAGATATTATCCCATCAGCTGGGGCTGGATTCTTAGTCGCAATCAGTGGAGATATTATGCGTATGCCAGGGTTACCAAAAGTTCCTGCTGCAGTGCATATGGATATAGATGAAGAAGGAAAAATCGTAGGATTATTTTAAAAGGAGAAGGAAGAAGAATGAAAGTTGCTGTTATTATGGGGTCTGCTAGTGACCTACCAAAATTAGACGAAATGATTATGTTTTTAAAGAAATTTGATGTAGAAGTAAATGTTGCTGCATTATCAGCACATAGAACTCATGATGCTGTTGCAGAATTTATCAATGATGCAAATAACAATGGAACTGACGTTGTGATTGCAGCTGCAGGAAAAGCTGCTCACTTACCAGGTGTTGTTGCAGCAATGACAATCTTACCTGTTATTGGTGTTCCTATTAAAGGAAGTGCATTAGATGGTATGGATGCATTATTATCAATCGTACAAATGCCAGCAGGAATCCCTGTTGCGACAGTTGCAATTGATGGTGGAATGAATGCAGGAATCTTAGCATTAGAAATCATGGCAATCAAATATGATGCTTTAAAAACAAAAATGTTAGACTATAGAAAAGAAATGACTGAAAGCTGTTTAAAAGCTAACGAAGAATTAGTCGCTAAATACAAATAAGGAGAAGACACATGGCAGAATTATTATACGAAGGAAAAGCAAAACAAGTTTACGCAACTGAAAACCCAGATCAATACTTAATTCACAATAAAGATGATGCAACTGCAGGAAATGGTGTAAAACATGACCAATTTGCAGGGAAAGGTGTTTTAAATAACACAATCTCTTGTATTATCTTCAATATGTTAGAAGAAGCAGGAATCAAAACTCACTTAATTGAAAAATTAAATGAAAGAGATGTTCTTGTTAAGAAAGTTGATATCTTCCCATTAGAAGTTATTATTAGAAATATTACAACAGGTTCTTTCTGTAAAAGATTAGGAGCACCTGAAGGTAAAGTTTTAGCTGAACCAATTTATGAATTATGTTATAAAAATGATGACTTTGGTGATCCATTAATTAATGAAGACCATGCAGTTGTCTTAGAATTAGCAAATAGAGAAGAGTTAGCTTTCATTAAAGAAGCAACATTAAAAATCAATGAATTATTAAAAGCATTCTTCTTAGAATTTAACTTAAAATTAGTAGACTTTAAAATTGAATTTGGTAAAACTGCAGATGGAGAAATCTTATTAGCAGATGAAATCTCACCAGATTCATGTCGTTTATGGGATGTTGAAACAAACCAAAAATATGACAAAGATGTGTTTAGACAAGATATCGGAGATTTAATTGAAACTTATAAAGAAGTTTTAGCAAGAATGGAAAAGAAATAGAAGGAGAATAACATGAGTAGCAAATATAGAGAAGCTGGCGTAGATTTAGAAGCTGGTTATGAATCAGTGAGATTAATTAAATCTCATGTCGCAAGAACAAAAATTAAAGGTGCTGTAGATTCAATTGGTGCTTTTGGTGGAATGTTTGATTTAAGTGTATTAAACATGAAAGAACCAGTATTAGTTTCTGGAACTGATGGAGTTGGAACAAAGTTAATGTTAGCATTCGAATGTGACAAACACGATACAATTGGTATTGATGCAGTTGCAATGTGTGTTAATGACGTTTTGGTACAAGGTGCTATGCCAATCTTCTTCTTAGATTACTTAGCTGTTGGTAAAAACCATCCTGAAAAAATTGAACAACTTGTAAAAGGTGTTGCTGATGGATGTGTATTAAGTGAATGTGCATTAATCGGTGGAGAAACTGCTGAAATGCCAGATATGTACAGTGAAGATCATTATGATATCGCTGGATTCTGTGTAGGTGCAGTTGAAAAATCTAAATTATTAGATGGACAAAATATTGCTGAAGGACAAACTTTAATTGGTTTACCATCAAGCGGTTGCCACTCAAATGGTTATTCTTTAATTAGAAAAGTTTTATTAAAAGATGCAGGATTAGATGTGAATACAACTTACCCTGGTTTCGATAAAACATTAGGAGAAGAATTATTAACTCCTACAAAAATTTATGTAAAAGCAATTAAACATTTATTAAATTCAAATGTAGATATCAAAGGAATGTCACATATCACTGGTGGAGGATTCTTTGAAAACGTTCCAAGAATGTTAAAAGAAGACTTAGGTGTATCTATTGATGTTAAATCATTCCCTAGACCTAAAATCTTTGATTTAATTCAAGAAAAAGGAAATATTGATGAAAAAGAAATGTACAATGTCTTCAACATGGGAATTGGATTTATCTTAGCTGTTGAAGATCAAGATGTTGATACAGTCTTATCATTATTAAAAGATATTAATGAAGAAGCATATGTTGTTGGTAAAGTAACAAATAGCAAAGAAGTTAACTTAACATGGTAAAATTTGCTGTCTTTGTCTCTGGCGGTGGAACAAACTTACAATCTCTCATCGATGCGACCCAAAGTGGTCACATTGATGCAGAGATTGCATTGGTTGTTTCTAATAGAATCAAAGCGTATGGATTAGAACGTGCACGTAATGCCGGTATTAAAGCTGAATGTATCAAAGATGATGCATTATTGATTCAACGTTTAAAAGAAGAGAACGTTGATTTCATTGTTTTAGCAGGTTATTTAGCAATTATTTCTGATGAATTGATCGAACTTTACCAAAATAAAATTATTAATATTCACCCATCATTAATACCAGCATTTGCTGGACCAGGATTTTATGGATTACATGTTCATGAACATGCATACAAACGTGGCGTAAAAGTCAGTGGAGCAACTGTTCATTTTGTCAGTCCTGTTGTAGATGGTGGACCAATTATCTTACAAAAAGCAGTAGATATATCTCATTGTCAGTCTCCTCTTGAAATACAAGAGACTGTCTTAAAAATAGAACATACTTTATTACCTGAAGCTGTCAAATTATTTGCTGAAGGAAGAGTACAAGTGGAAAACGAAAGGGTAACAATCATATGAAAAGAGCATTAATGAGTGTAACAAATAAAGAGGGAATTGTTGATTTTGCAAAAGGTCTTGTTGAATTAGGATTTGAAATTGTTTCTACTGGTGGAACAATGAAACAATTACAAGATGCTGGAATCAATACGATTGCGATTGATGATGTCACTGGATTTCCAGAGATGTTAGACGGACGTGTTAAAACATTACATCCAAAAGTTCACGGGGGTTTATTATATCGTCGTGATTTAAAAGAACACTGTGAAACAGTGAAAGAACATGGAATCGCTCCTATTGATTTAGTATGTGTGAATTTATATGAATTTGAAAAAGCATTAAAAGCAGGAAAACCAATGGAAGATATGATTGAAAATATTGATATTGGTGGTCCATCTATGATTAGAAGTGCAGCGAAAAACTTCAAAGATGTCTTAATCGTTACAGATCCAACTGATTATGCTTCAGTATTAGAAGCAATTCAAACATCACAAGATGATTATGATTTTAGATTAAAGTTAGCTTATAAAGCATTCAGTGTCACTGGTGCTTATGATTCAATGATTTCTCGCTATTTTGCAGGTATTACAGGAGATGATTTCCCTGATATCTTAAATCTTTCGTTTAAAAAGACAGAGCATTTACGTTATGGAGAAAATTCACAACAAAGAGCAAATGCTTATGAAGATACTTTTGTTCAAAATTCATTATTAGATTATGAACAATTACATGGTAAAGAAATTTCATTTAATAATGTTAATGATTTATATGGTGCTATTGCAGTTGTAAGAGAATTTAAAGATCAAGTTGTTACTGCAGCAATTAAACACTCTACACCTTGTGGTGTAGCTATTGGAGATACTGGTTATGAATCATATATGAAAGCATATGAAGCAGATCCACAATCTATCTTTGGTGGTATTGTTGCTGTTAACTATAAAGTTGACAAAGCAACTGCTGAAGAAATGAATAAAATCTTCTTAGAAATCGTGGCTGCGCCAGATTTCGATGAAGAGGCATTAGAAGTTCTAAAGAAGAAAAAGAATTTAAGAATCCTTAAATTAACTGACTTATATGCAACTGATGCTAAATATGATATCAAATACTTAGAGGGTAAAGTATTGGTACAAGATTTAAACGATAAAATGATTGATGAAATGAAAGTTGTTACAGAAGAACAACCAACAGCTTCTCAATTATCAGATATGGAATTTGGTATGCGTGTTGTGAAATACGTAAAATCAAATGCAATCTGTATTGTTAAAGATGGAGTCACTTTAGCAATTGGAGGGGGACAAACTTCACGTATTTGGGCTTTAGAGAACGCTATTATAAATAATAAAGATAAAGATTTTAATGGATCAGTTTTAGCAAGTGATGCATTCTTCCCATTTAATGATTGTGCACAAGTCGCAATCGATGCTGGTGTTAGTGCCATTGTTCAACCAGGTGGAAGTGTAAGAGATCAAGATTCAATTGATTTATGTAATGAAAGACATATCCCAATGGTATTTAGTGGATATAGACACTTTAGACACTAGGAGGCGTATATGAAGGTATTAATTATCGGAAATGGTGGTCGTGAACATGCGATTGCTTATACATTAAAGAAAAGTCCTTTGGTCACAGAAATCCATGCAATGCCAGGTAATCCTGGTATTGCAACTATTGGAACTTGTCACAATGGCAGTGTTGAAGATTTAGAAGGAATCTTAGCATTAGTAGAAAAAGAAAACATTGATTTTACAGTTATAGGACCAGAAGTTCCACTATGTTTAGGGCTTGCTGATTTATTAGAAAGTCACGGACACAAAGTCTTTGGACCAACAAAACATGCGGCAACATTAGAAGGAAGCAAAGCTTTCTCTAAAGACTTTATGGCTAGACATAATATTCCTACAGCTGCTTATAAAGAAGTAAATTCATATGATGAGGCAGTTGCAGCATTAAAAGACTTCTCTTACCCAGTTGTTGTTAAAGCTGATGGTTTAGCAGCGGGTAAAGGTGTTGTCATCTGTGAAGATGAGGCAATGGCTGTTTCTACATTAAAAGAAATGATGGTTGATGGGATCTTAGATGGTGCTGGAAGCAAAGTCGTTTTAGAAGAATTCTTAACAGGATTTGAATGTTCATTATTATGTTTCACTGATGGGAAAACAATCGTTCCTATGGTGAGTGCAAAAGATCATAAGCAAATCTTTGATGGAAATAAAGGACCTAATACAGGTGGTATGGGGACTGTTTCTCCAAATCCATTCTTACCAGAAGGTATGGAAGATGTATTTGAAAAAGATATCTTAGATCCTTTCATGGAAGGATTAAAGAAAGATAATATGGACTTTAGGGGTGTTGTCTTTATTGGTCTTATGATTGAAAACAACAAAGCAAAAGTCTTAGAATATAATGTTCGTTTTGGAGATCCTGAAACACAAGTTATCTTATTAAGATTAGAAAGTGATTTATTTGAAATTATGCAAGCTGTATCATCTCAAACATTAGATCAAGTTGATGTCAAATGGAAAGAGGATCATGTTGCATGTTTGGTATTAGCAAGCGGGGGATACCCTGGTGATTATGAAAAGGGAATCGTGATTCACGGTTTAGATAATGTTAAAGATGATATTATTGTTTTCCATGCGGGAACAGCCTTCAACGAAAAAGGTGAAGTTGTAACAAATGGTGGACGTGTCCTTAATGTATGTGCATTAGGAACATCTTTAGAAGATACACGTGAAAAAGTGTATCAAGCATCAAAAGACATTGAATTTGAAGGTAAATACTATCGTCAAGATATAGGTTTAAATTAATAGGAGGCACTATGAGTCAAGTATATCGCGTTTATGTGAAAAAGAGAAAAGACTTTGCAGTAGAAGCAGATGAAATTCTTCATACATTACAATCTCAATTAAAAATCAATATTGAATCACTATCAGTTGTTCATCGTTATGATGTGCAAGGTGTAAGTGAAGATGTTTTAAAAGAAGGAATTCAAACAATTTTAAGTGAACCTATGGTTGATGATATTGAATTAGAAGATTACAATACATCAAACACAGTTTTTGCGATTGAATATTTACCAGGTCAATATGATCAAAGAGCTGATGCATGTGAACAATGTTTTCAATTGTTAACAGGTCAAAAAAGCGTCAAGGTTAAATGTGCTCGCTTAATTGAATTAGGTGGAAATATTTCTCAAGAAGATGTAGTAAGAATACAGAATTATTTAATAAATCCAGTTGATCAAAGATTAGCATCACTTGAAAAAGTGACTGATTTAACTGATGAAGAAGTGAGTATTGCTCATGTTCCAGTTATTGAAGGATTTATTCAATTTAATGATGAAGATTTAAAAGAATATATTAAAGTTAATGGAATGGCAATGAACGAAGATGATTTAAGAGTCACTCGTGATTACTTCAGAGATGAAGAAAAAAGAGATCCAACTGAAACTGAATTAAAAGTATTAGATACATATTGGTCGGATCATTGTCGTCATACAACATTTGCAACAATCATTACTGATTTAGATATTCAAAATGGTGCATTTAAAACAATTTTAGAAAAAGATATTGAAGATTATAAAACAAGTCGTCATGTTGTTTATGGTGTTGATACAAAAAGACCATTAACATTAATGGATTTAGCAACAATCTCAATGAAAGAATTAAGAAGAACAGGTTATTTAGATGATTTAGAAGTCTCTGAAGAAATCAATGCTTGTTCAGTAGAGTTAACAGTACACACTAATGAAGGTGATGAAGAATGGTTATTAATGTTTAAAAATGAAACACATAACCATCCAACAGAAATCGAACCATTTGGTGGAGCAGCAACATGTTTAGGGGGAGCAATTCGTGACCCATTATCTGGACGTGCATATGTGTATCAATCAATGCGTATTACTGGTGCAGGAGATCCTCGCCAATCATTAGAAGATACTTTAAAAGGGAAATTATCTCAAAGAAAAATCTGTCAAGAATCAGCTCATGGATTCTCTAGTTATGGGAACCAAATTGGTTTAACAACAGGTTATGTACATGAAATCTATGACCAAGGTTATGTCGCTAAACGTATGGAAGTTGGAGCTGTTGTTGCAGCTGCACCAAAACATCAAGTTAAGAGATTAGAACCATTAAATGGACACATCGTTTTATTAATCGGTGGACGTACAGGTAGAGATGGTGTTGGTGGAGCAACTGGTTCATCAAAATCTCATGAAATGGAAACAACAACAACTGCAGGTGCAGAAGTACAAAAAGGGAATCCTGTAGAAGAAAGAAAAATCCAAAGATTATTTAGAAACGAAGACGTATCAAAATTAGTTGTTCGTTGTAATGACTTTGGTGCTGGTGGTGTTTGTGTCGCTGTAGGTGAACTTGCACCAGGTTTAGAAATCAATTTAGATGCTGTATTAAAGAAATACGAAGGTTTAACTGGTACAGAACTTGCTATTAGTGAATCACAAGAACGTATGGCAATCGTTATTGATGAAAAAGATGAAGCATTTATTATGGATGCTTGTTCTAAAGAAAACTTAGAAGTTGTTAGAGTTGCAACTGTTACTGATAAGAACAGATTAACTATGTCATATTTAGGACAAACAGTCGTAGACATTGATCGTGATTTCTTAGATAAGAATGGTGCACCAAGATATCAAAATATCGAAGTGGCATTACCAAACTTTGAAGAAACACCATTTGATAAAACTGAAGTAGAATCTTTTGAAACAACAACAAAAGAAGTATTATCACGTTTATCTGTTTGTGGACAAAAAGGGTTAATTGAAAGATTTGACTCTTCAATTGGAAATGGAACTGTTTTATCACCATTCGGTGGAAAAACATTAAGAACTGAAACAGAAGGGATGGCAGCATTGATCCCTGTATTAGGAAAAGAAACGACAACATGTTCATTAATGAGTTATGGATTTAATCCTGAAATCTCAAGATGGTCACCATACCATGGTGCAATGTACGCTATTGTTGAATCATTAGCGAAAATCGTTGCTATGGGTGGAGATTACAAAACAGTACGTTTCTCATTCCAAGAGTACTTTGAAAAGTTATTAGATATGCCAACAAAATGGGGGAAACCATTTGCAGCATTACTAGGTGCTTATAAAGTACAAAATGAATTAAAACTTGCTTCTATTGGTGGTAAAGATTCAATGTCAGGATCATTTGAAGATTTAGATGTTCCTCCAACATTAATTTCATTCGCAATTACAGGTGAAGATGTTAAACATGTTATTTCTCCTGAATTAAAAGAAGCTAACCATAAATTAGTTGAAATCATGTTACCAAAAGATGAATTCCATATTTATAACTTTGATGCATTAAAAGAACAATACGACGCTATTATTGAATTAATGAGAAATAACGAAGTTTATAGTGCTTATACAGTTAAAGATGGTGGTGTTATTGAAGCGCTTTATAAAATGGCATTTGGTAATGAAATCGGAGTTGAATTAAATAGTGATGTTGAATTATCTTCTTTAGTACAAAAAGATTATGGAAATATCATTTTAGAAGTCAACCAAGATCTTGATTTAGGAAAATTAAATGCAAGAGTTATTGGAACAACAAATAGTGAATCTCAAATCTCTTATAAAGGTGAATCGGTATCATTAGATCATGCTTATGCAATCTATGCAGGTGTATTAGAAGATGTTTATCCAACAAGTGAAAAAGCACCAACAACTGATTTAATTGTGAAAGATTGTGAAGAGAGAACTGGATTATATGCAAGCAAAACTTATGATGAAGTTAACGTTGTTATTCCTGTATTCCCAGGAACAAACTGTGAATATGATTCTAAACGTTCTTTTGAAAAAGCTGGTGCGAAAGTTCAATTGGTATTAATCAGAAACAAAACTGAAAATGATATTAAAGAATCTGTAGATGAATTAGAAAAAGCAATCAGAAATGCACAAATTATGATGTTACCAGGTGGTTTCAGTGCTGGGGATGAACCTGAAGGTTCAGGTAAATTTATTGCGACAGTATTAAGAAATCCAAAATTAAAAGAAGCGATTACTGATTTATTAGATAACAGAGAAGGTTTAATGATTGGTATTTGTAATGGATTCCAAGCATTAGTGAAGTTAGGATTACTTCCATATGGTCATATTAAAGATATGGATAAAAACGATCCAACATTAACTTTCAATACAATTGGTCGCCATTTATCACAAATGGTAGATACAAGAATATGTTCAGTAAAATCTCCTTGGTTAGCAAATGTCAATGTTGGTGATGTACACACAGTCCCAATTTCTCATGGAGAAGGACGCTTTGTCGCTCCTAAAGAAGTTATTGAAGAATTATTCAATAATGGACAAGTCTTCACTCAATATGTTGACTCAAACGGACAACCAACAATGGAATCTCCATTTAATCCAAATGGATCAATGATGGCGATTGAAGGAATTGTTTCTCGTGATGGACGTGTTATTGGTAAAATGGCTCATAGCGAAAGACAAGGAGATAACAGAAACAAAAATATTTATGGAAATATGGATCAGTTATTATTTGAAGCTGGTGTGAAATACTTTAAAGGTGGGAACTCATAATGGATAGAACTGAATTTGAATGCATGACACTTTGTCCTTTAGACGGACGTTATGGTAGTGTTAAAGATGCTTTAGGTGAATATTTCTCTGAATACGCGTTAGTTAAATACCGCGTATTCGTAGAGATTCAATGGTTAAAATATTTAATTGAAAACGTTGAAAGTGATGTCTTAAAACAATTTGATTTAGCAAACATGAAACAAATTGAAGATATCTCAAATAACTTCAATGTAGAATCATTTAAAGAAATCAAAACAATTGAAAATACAACACGTCATGATGTAAAAGCAGTTGAATACTTTATTGGTAATGCATTAAAAGCATTAGGATATGATTATTTAATTTCATTTGTACACATTGGTTGTACTTCTGAAGATATTAACAATACATCTTATGGATGTATGTTAAAAGATGGATTAAAAAATGTATGGTTACCAAAAGCAAAAGAAGTTGTGGACTGTATGGAAGAACTTGCATCAAAGTATCAACACACTGCGATGTTAGCTCATACACACGGACAACCTGCAACACCAACAACTATTGGTAAAGAATTCAAAGTCTTTGCATATAGATTTAATGATACAATGAAGAGAATTCAAGATATCGAAATCAAAGCAAAGTTCAATGGAGCAACAGGAAACTATAGTGCTATTTTAACTGCATTCCCTAATGAAGATTGGGAAGTTCATGCGAAAAAGTTTATTGAAGACTATTTAGGATTAACATTTAATCCTTTAACAACACAAATTGAAAGCCATGATTACACATGTCATATATTAGATGGTGTTCGCCATTTCAATAACATCTTAGTAGATTTAGATGTTGATATGTGGTTATATATTTCAATGGAATACTTTAAACAAATCCCAGTCGCTGGTGAAGTTGGAAGTAGTACAATGCCTCATAAAGTTAATCCTATTCGTTTTGAAAACAGTGAAGCAAACGTTGATATGTCAAACAATATTTGTGTAGGATTATCAAATAAATTACCTAGATCTCGTATGCAAAGAGATTTATCAGATTCATCAAGCCAAAGAAATATTGGACTTGCATTTGGATACTCATTCCAAGCGATGTCAGAGACATTAAATGGATTATCAAAATGTGTTGTAAATGAAGATAAGTTAGCAGAAGACTTAAATGAAAAATGGGAAGTCTTAGCTGAACCAATTCAAACAATGTTAAGAAAATATGGAATTTCTGATGCATATGATACATTAAAAGCTTTAACAAGAGGAAAGAATATTTCTCAAGAAGATATTATTAAATTTGCGGAAGGGTTAGAGATTTTGTCAGAACAAGATCGTCAAACTCTTGTAGAAATGACACCTGCATCTTATATTGGGATTGCAGATCAGTTAGTAAATAATAAATTATAAGATGCGGAAAAAC
>CAMTOK010000048.1 GCA_947074115.1 uncultured Erysipelotrichaceae bacterium
TATTTGAAGTTTGAGAATAAATTTATCAAAAATGAGTGATTTTCGTAGAAATACGTAAAACCACTCTTTTTTTATTCTCAAATTTTATAAATATAATAATAATTTTATCATATAATTTAAATATACCTAAATTATTGAGAAAAAAATTCTCAATTTATTGACATATATAAGGGGTGTTGATATACTTTGATTATGCTTGATAAATTTTTATTATTTTTATACAAACAAGAGAGAGGGGAATAAAGAGTATGAAAAGAAAAAGTAAAGTTTTAGCATTATGTATGGTTTTATGTTTAATGGTGTTTGGTTTGGTTGGATGTGGAAACACAGATACAGATACATCATCAGAAAGTCAAGTGAGTGGGAAAACATTTGTGTTTGATACTTACACTGAAGATGGAGAAGATGCAACAACATCAATTACTGATATGTTTAAGGAACAAGCAATTACATTTAACGCTGATGGAACATGTGTTCAATCAATTATGTGGGCAGATGCTTTAGCGGATATGTTTGGAACTGATCCAGTTGAACAAGCAGGGACATATACTGAAGATGGGGCAACGGTAACAGTAACTCTTCCTTCTGATGAAGAAGATGATGTAGTGATGACATTTACTGTCAATGGTAGTACAATGAGTACAACAGAAGATGGTTGTGTAACTAACTATAAAACGAACTAAGAAAGAGTAGGGGTTAATATGAGAAAAGAATTATTGAAATATGTAAGTTTAGCTAAGTTTTTAAAGGATGCTTTAGGAGAACGATATGATATCGTTTTAAGAGATATTGAGGACTTAGAACAAACCTATGAAGTGAATAACAGAGTGATTATCAATTCAAAGGAGGAAGACTTTTCTCAGATTGACTTATTAAATGATATTATTGGAAGCGTACAGCTACAAAAGGAAGATTATTTTTGTAGCTTTTCCAATAATCAAAAGACAAATACAGGTGTTGTCACATCTATTTATTATATTAGAAATGAAGAAGACAAGATCGTTGGCTTTTTAAGTATTCAAGAGAAGAAGGACGCTAACGTGACTGTCAAAGAAGTCATCGATGAGATGTTATCACCATTTGATGACGAAGTGTGTGTAAAAACTGAAACGTCACGTAAAATTAGTGATGAAGTGAATGGGTTAATGAGTGAGAGAATTGAGAAAGTCTGGAAACCTTATAAGGAGATGGACAAATTGCTTAAAGTTGACAAGATGAACTTCATTAGAGAATTGTTTGAAACGGGGATGTTTCGTATGAAGGGGATTGCACCACTTATTTCAGAGATCACTGGCTTATCACAAGCGAGTATCTATCGATATCTAGGAGAGATTATAGAGGAGTAAACCCTCAAAGTGAGGATTTGATGATGGAATCATATAATGTAGTTAAGAATAAGGGATTATGGAGAAAGTTTTTTAATCTTGTACGTTACGCTAAAGTTCCATGGATAGGTATAGTTTTATATTTTATAGTCAATTTAAGTACTGTCTATATAGCAGTAAGATTACCGCAAGTCAATGCGGATATCTATTCAGGGAATGCAAGTGTTGAAAATATAATTTGGGTTATTGCGGTTGAGTTGGTGAGTGCAGTTCTTGTCTCATGTATGTTACTTGCATATGGAGTTATTGGGGGAAGAATTGATCGTAACTTCCGTGATGCGATATGGAATAAAATATTACGTTTAGAACCAAAGTACTTTGATCAAGTGGCACCGAATTCACTCTTAAGTCGTATTACTGATGATGCAGAAAGTATGAAGAGTTTCATATTGATGATTGTTGGTGAAGTGACTGGTGTGATTACAACAATAGCGACTATTGCAGCAATGTCTTCAATGAATAAGGGACTAGCAGTGATCATGGTTATCTTTGTCCCTGTGACAATGATCTTTGGTTTTTTATTAGGTCGTTTAAAGCTAACTGTAGGAAACAATGTTAAATTAAAGTTATCAGAGTTAACTGATTATTTAAGTGGACAAATCGCACGTATTACAGTGATTAAAGCATTTAATCGTGAAGCGTATGAAACAAAACGTGGAGAAGAAGTGATTGCACATTATTATATTGCAGAACGTAAAGTTCAAATCGCTGATTTTATTCGTTTCACAGTTTCAGGGGCAATCAGTATTGCACCAACTGTGGCTTTACTATTAGCGGGGATTTACATGTTAGAAACAAAGGCAATTACTCAAGCTGGGTGGATTGTGTTCTATGTGTATGCACATAGTGTGATGTATTTCTTTACAAGTAAAGTTGATACATGGATCGATATGAAAGAATATCAAGGGCGTATGAATCGTCTTTCTGAATTGTTTGCGGCTCCTGAAGAAGGAACGTGTGCTTATACAGAAGAGAATGTACAAGTTGGAGATATCCAATTTGATCATGTGTCTTTCTCATATGAAGACCATATGATTCTCGATGATATTTCATTTACGATTCCACAAAAACAATTTACGGCACTCCTAGGGCCTAGTGGAACTGGGAAGACAACAGTGCTTAAATTGATTGAAAGAATTTATAATGTTGATGAAGGAAAAGTCCTTCTTAATCATTTAGATATACAAGATTATAAATTAGAGAATTTAAGAAAACAGATGTCTTATGTTAAACAGGATGCACCATTAATATCGGGATCAATTCGTGATAACGTCTTATATGGTGTTGAACGTGATGTGAGTGATGAGGAGATTATGATCGCCGCAAAAGAAGTGCGTGCAGATGAATTTATCTCATTGTGCGTAGGACAGCTTGACTATGATGTTGGACAATTTGGTTGTAAATTATCAGGTGGTCAAAAACAAAAATTATCGATCTTAAGAGCGTTCTTACAGAATCGAGAATATATACTTTTAGATGAACCGACTGCAAGTTTAGATGTTATGGCAGCCAATGATGTTATTGAAACAATAAGATCATTGATAGGGAAAAGAACAGTGATTATGGTCGCTCATGACAATCGACTTGTTAAAGATGCATCGCATTTGGTGATCTTAGAAGGAGAAGGTCAAGTTCATGAAGGGTCTTATGATATCTTGGTAGAAAAGAGTGAGTTCTTTTGTCAATTGGTATCAACGAGTATAGAAGGAGACTAACATCATGGGGAAAAAAATAAGAATAGGATTTGGTAAAGAAGCCTCATGGGGCCCATTACTCAATATATATAAAACAGTTAAAATTCCATGGTTTATGTTGTTTCTAGTTGTCGCAATATCATTTGGATCACAGTATATCGCTGTTATTATGGCGAGATATTCTGCAAAGATTGATACTGGAACGATGGCAGGTGGAAGCTTTGTCGTGGGATTCGCAATATTCACATTAATTTCACTTGTATTAGAATATGGTTATGATTTAGCGAACTCACTAGGACGTGCACAGATGGGACGCAATGTGAGAAGACAACTTTGGGGACGTATGTTGCGTTTACCAATGGGTATGTATGATCGAGATGAACCACAAAGACTCGTCTCACGTGTAACGAAAGATACTGAATTTGCATATGGTGCGATCACTGCAATTGTTCAAGCTGTGAGTTTGGTCTTTGGTATGACGATTGCGATGATTGAAGTTGTTAAGATCTTTGGTGTCTATTCATGGATTATGGCAGCGATTATTCCAGTCTTAATTGTGTGTTCAATTATCGTTGGGAAAATTCAATATTATATAGATCGTTTATTAAACGCAAACTATTCAAAGATGACAAACTTTTATAGTGAACGTTTACCAAATATGACATATATCAAAACAAACAATATGGAAGCAGAAGAATATAAAAAAGGATTAGACATCAGTAATGAGAAATACAAAGTTGATATCACATATAAAGCTTGGTATGCATTAGGATTACCAATCCAATCATTAGCGAACTATATCAGTTTGATCTTTGTTTTATGGGTATCATCTTCTCTTGTGAGAAATGGAAGTATGGCATCTGTACAGATGAAAGAACTCTTAAACTACTTTGATATTGTTATGGCCAATGCGACATTGATGTTAGGGATTTGGCAAGTCATCAAAGCGAGTCATGGTGGATGTGAAAAGATCGCAGAAATCAATGCTTCACCAATTGAAGATTTATCAGGAACAACTGATTTACAAGGACAACACGATATTGTCTTTGATCAAGTGTCATTTGGTTATACGAGTGAGAAAACAATATTAAAAGATGTGAGTTTCCATATTCCTCATGGCAAGACAACGGTGATTGTTGGTGAAAATGGAAGTGGGAAATCAACCATTATACGTTTATTAGAACGATTTGATTCACCAATGACTGGTGATATTAGAATTGGTCAACATAAGTTAAATGATGTTGATGGTATTCACTGGAGAGACCTCGTTGGATATGTATCACAAGGGAACCAAATGGTCGAAGGAACAGTGAGAGAAAATATCGTATACGGTATTGACCGTGAGTATAGTGAAGAAGAATTTATACAAGCAGTGAAAGATGCTGGTGCGTATGATTTCATTATGGAAAAAGAACAACAATTTGACACACCAATTCATGTCTTTGAATCAGAATTCTCAGGAGGACAAATTCAACGTTTGGCTATTGCGAGAGTCTTGATGAAAAATCCTGAATATATGATTATGGATGAAGCAACAAGCGGTATTGATCATATCAAAGAGTGTGAAATTGTTAAGAATATAAAAGAAAGAATGTCTCAAAAAACAATAATAGCGATCAGTCATAATATGGACTTTGTGAAAAGTGCAGATCATGTCATCGTCTTAAATAAAGGGTATATAGAAGCAGAAGGATCTGTAGAAGACGTTACAAAATCAAGTCAAATGTTCCAAGCATTCCTAAAGACAAATGACTAATTAAAGAGGGAAAAAATAATGGATATCAAATTAAAATCAAAAGTCCTTTCTATTTATCCATATCAAGATATTGATGTGAGTGAATTTGCGATAGAATTGATTGAAGATGAAAGAATAACACAACGTCATGTTCAAAACTTCTGTAAAAGTTTTGGTTCAAAACAAGACGTCAATACAATAGAAGCACAAGACATTGTCACAATGTCTTGTGAAAGTCAAAATCCTAAATTCAATAAGAAGAACCTTGTTGTTCGTATTGGACTTGGGTTATATTCTAAAGATTTAGAACAACAATTAATAGGTGCTCATGTAGATGAGACCTTAGAATTACAAGTAAAAGGCGATGATGTCACTGTTTCAATTGAAGGGATCGTTAGAGAAGTTATCCCTGAATTAACTGATGAACTCGCTATGTTAAGTCCAATTGATGGTGTAAAAACAAAAGAAGATGTTATTACGTACTGTCGCTTTAAACAATACGATGAAATCTTAGAAGAACCTGCGGATGAAGCTTTTGCGTTTCTTGCAGGGAAAGTCGCTGAAAATTCAGTATTCGAATATGATGAAGAAGAATTAAAACTTTCTAAACAAAAAAGCCTCACGATGGTTGAAGACAATTCCTTATTAGAAGGGAAGTCGTTTGACGATGTGAGTGAAGAAGAGTTCTTAGAGTTGTTTGGTTTTTCAAAACAAATACTAAAGGAACAACTTGAACTGACGGGTGAAAGTACATTAAAGGCTGCTTTGTTAGGTCAAGAACAAAAAACACTGACTATGAAAGATTATGATGATTATTTAATTCAAAAAGCTGTAGCGCTAGGGTGTACTAAAGAAGAAGCAAGTGAAAAAACATCTCTGTTTGATTATACATTGATGACTTATAGTGATCTATATTTGGATTTTATTGAAGCGTATGTCATGAAAAGACTAAAGGAGTTAGGGGAATGCAAAACACAAATGAATCAAAACTAATCACTTTGTATGATTATCAAGATGTTGATTTCTCAAAATACTGCATAGCGTTTGAAGTTGATGAAGATGATATTCAAGAAGGATATACAAGTTTAAGTAAAAAATATGCATCTTTATTACCTGTAGAATCTATTGAATTGGGTGATATAGCCCATCTCAAATGTACATCTGAATTAAAGAAGTTTAATAAAGATGCAATTACGATCAGTGTTGGGAAAAATCTTTATCATAAAGATTTAGAAAAAGCAGTTCTTGGTAAGCGTGTAGGAGATGTCACTCAACTGAATATACAAGATCACAGTGTCATTGTTGAGGTGTTAAAGATTGAACGTTCAACACCTGCAGAATTAAATGATGACTTCTTACAAGCAAACTTAAAAACAGTGCATACGATGGATGAATTAAGAGCGTGGTATGTGAATCAACAGTTAGAAAATCATATTCTAAATCAAGCGAGTGAAGCTGCGGAGATGATTATTGATACAGTTATAGAAAAGAGTCATATTGTTATATCTGATGAGGATAAAAATAAAGCAAGGATTCAAGCCAAATCTATATTAGATCAACAATGGGAGTTTAATGGTATTGTCTTAGATAATATGAGTGATCAAGAAGCTCAGGAAATCTTAGGTTATCCAAACGTTCAAGAGTACATTGAGTGGTTTGGTGATTTAATGGTAAGAGATCTTTATTGTACACTTATAGGAAAAGAACTTTATGAAAAAAATGGAATGGTGCTCAGTGTAGAGAATTATGAAAAAGCACTAAAACAAATGAGTGAAGAAGAAAATGTTAAAGAAGATGAGTTAAGACAAGTCTATACTTATCAAGGCTATGTGAATCAAACGTGTTCAGAATATCTAACAAAATTGATTCAAGATTATGCCTATGGATATATAAAGGAGAGAGTATAATGATATCAACAGCGAATTATGAAAATTATGAACAACTATTATCTGAAGGATTTACAATTGTAGATTTCTATTCAGAAACATGTGGACCATGTAAATTATTTTCTAAAATATTAGAAGATATTTCATTTGAATTGCCTTTTGTCAATATTGTCAAAGTCAATACAACTTACTTCCCGAAACTAGGAAGTGATAACGAGATTGAAGCCGTTCCAACAATCTTCTTTGTACAAGATGGAAAAATCTTAGAACGTGTTGTCGGAGTCATGGATCAAGATGAAGTTGTTGAAAAAATAGGGACTTATTATTACGGATAATCGCAAGAAGTGGTGAAAGGGGAAAATATGCATAAAGGAAAACAACGTATTTTATTAGGTATATGTTTATTGGTGTGTATGATGACACTAACAGCGTGCGATGCATTCTATCAGTTGTTTAGTGATGAGAGTACAGATATGGGGATTTATACTGCTATTTATGATTCAGAAAATTCTGATGAAGAGATCGCATCAATACCAAACTTATCTCTTTTGGTTGCGGATTTACGCAATGATCTCAAAACATATGATTTAACATTTGAAGTTTCACTTGCTTATGACTTAGAAACAGATAATGAAGCAACATTATCTGTCTTCTATACAAAAAATAAAAACAATACTGACGCAAGTGATTATTGTAAAGCTGGTATGATCTTTATGGGAACATATGTTATGGAAGATGATCAAGTTGTCTTTAGTGTTGAAAGTGAAGGGTATAATATCGCTATTTATGAAGTTGGTAGCGACTTTAAAGATAATGATGTTCTTCAACAATTGAATTATAATGAAAATAATGAGAACGGTGTATGGGTTTATGCTTGTGCGCCATATGAGTATGAGGACGCGCCAATACTTGCAGAAATCATTGAACACATTCCTGAGACAATTACATTTACTGTCGCAGGAACAAGAATTGTCAATTGGCAATAATATCAGTTTATATATGTGAGCAATAAGCCGAACTGTCGACACGAAAGGTGTTCTCAGATCGGCTTTTATAGAAGGAGAAGGTATATTATGATTTATGATACGGCTATTATAGGAACAGGGCCAGCGGGTTTATCAGCTGCGCTTAATTTACAAATCCATAACAAATCAATATTGTGGATAGGAAGTAAGAAGCTAAGTGACAAAGTCACTATAGCTCAAGAAATATTAAATTATCCAGGTTATACGGGTATAACTGGTAAGGGATTAAATGACTTGTTTAGAAAACAAGTCAAAGATATGGATATTGATATTGTTGAACAAATGGTGAATTCAATTATGCCTTATAAAGGTCATTTTGCGTTAATGGCAGGAAGTGATCTTTATGAAGCAAAAACAATCATACTCGCGACTGGTATTGCGACGAGTGGAACCATTATTGGAGAAAGTGGTTACTTAGGTAAAGGTGTCAGTTATTGTGCAACGTGCGATGGTCATTTATATAAAGACAAAACAATTGCGATTGTATGTAATAATGAAAGATTTGAACATGAAGTGACTTACTTAGCTGAACTTGCGAAAAAGGTTTATTATATTCCTTCATATAAATATACGTTAGATCTTCCAGAAAATATTGAAGTGATCAGACAAAGACCTGTTGAAATATTAGGTGATAAAAAAGCAAGTGGAATAAAGATGAGAGATGCATCAGAAATCACTGTTGATGGAATCTTTTGTTTACGTGACAGTGTGACATTAGCGTCATTGTTATCTAAATTAGAAGTGAGTGATGGGCATATTGTAGTCACTCGTGCGATGGAAACAAATATTCCTGGTGTTTACGCTGCAGGGGATAATACAGGAAGACCATACCAATACGCTAAAGCTGTTGGTGAAGGGAATGTGGCTGCACATAGTGTGATTCAGTATTTGGCTGAGCGTAAAAAAGAAGAAAAAGAATAAGATGTAAAGATAAGGAGGAAAGTGAATGAAACTTAATGACAAAGTCCATGGGTTTGTTGTTCGTTCTATAAAAGAAGTGAGTGAACAAAATGGTGTCCTTTATGAATTGGAGTATGAAAAGAATGGGGCACAATTACTATGGTTAGATAATGGTGAACAAAACAAAGTGTTTTCAATTACATTTAAAACATTACCAGTAGATGATACAGGTGTGTTTCATATTATAGAACATTCAGTCTTATGTGGGTCTAAGAAATATCCAGTTAAAGATCCTTTTGTAAATATGATTAAAAATTCTATGAAAACATATTTAAATGCAATGACTTTTACTGATAAAACAATGTATCCAGTAGCGAGTCGAAACACTGCGGACTTCTTAAATTTAATAGAAGTTTATTTAGATGCTGTTTTCTATCCAAAGATCTATGACAATGAAAATATCTTTTATCAGGAAGGATGGCACTATAGTTTAGAGAATCGTGAAGACATGCCACTTTATAAGGGTGTTGTCTTTAATGAGATGAAAGGTGCATATTCTGCGATTGATACAAGAATACAATCAGGATTACAAAAACAGTTATACAAAGAGACAACATATCAATATGTATCAGGTGGAGATCCTAAAAAGATTCCTTCTTTAACACATCATCAGTTTTTAGAGACGCATAAAGCTTTCTATCATCCATCAAATTCAAAGATCTATTTAGATGGTGATGTCCCAATCTTAACAATTTTAGAGTTATTAGATCGTGATTATTTAACACACTTTGAAAGATCAAATACAGAACATACAATCCTAAAACAAGAACCAATATCACCATCTGTGAATATTGGTTACCACGCGGTGAGTAGTGATGAAGAACTTGATCATAATGCCCATATGGCAATTGGAAAAGTTCTTTGTGATTATAAAGAGAGAATGAAGTTAACAGCGACTATGATTTTAAGTTCATATTTAACAGGGTCTAATGATTCACCTCTTACACGCGCAATTATAGAAACAGGATTGGCTCAAGATATTGTCCTTTCAGTAGCTGATGGGATAGCACAACCGTACTGTTATTTACATGCTTATAACATGAATTATGATGATAGAAGTCAAATTAAAGACTTAGTGAAAGAGAGTGTATTAAAAGAGTTAGAGAATGGGTTAGAGAAGGAAGATCTTATTGCGGCTATTAACCAATTAGAATTTCAAATGAGAGAGGTGAGTGAGCCCTCAGGTATATCAAGAAATATAAATATAATGAGTTCATGGTTATATGGAGAAGAGACGACATTGTATTTAGAACATGATGAACTTTTCAAAGAATTAAGAGATGCAGTAAAGAGTGATTATTATGAAGAGTTATTAAAAGAAGTATTATTGGATCGTAGTCATAATGCAGAGTTTTATCTTTTACCATCTCAAACACTAACTCAAGAAGATTGGGATGAAGAGTGTCAAGAGTTAGAGACAGTGAAATCAGAATGGACAGACAGTGACTTAGAAGATATTTTGGTGTTAAATAAAAATCTTTTGAAGTGGCAAGAGACACCTGATTCAAAAGAAGATCTTAATCTTATTCCACGTTTATCATTGGATGAGGTAGGAGAGGCACTCAAAAGACTGGAAACACAACATTGTACAATAAATAAAGTACCTGTTATGTTTCATCAAGTAGAAGAAAAAGAGATGACTCATTTTAATTTATATTTTTCATTGATGGGATGTTCAATAGAACAACTTCAAGTTGTTTCATTTATGACGAATATTATAGGTATGTTACCAACAAAAACAATGAGTGTTGCAGAACTTCAAAGAGAAATAAAAACATCTATTGGTTATATAGATTATAATATTTCAATTCTTCCAGTAAAGGGAAGAGTTGGCGTCTGTCAACCATACTTTGTTGTTTCATGTAGTTGTCTTAAAGATTCATTATCACAAGCAATAAAAATCATCAAATCTATTCTTAATGAAACGCTCTATGAGAGTGAAGAGAGCTATAGGTTAATGTATAATATAGCGTTACAATGTGAAGAAGGTATGCGTTATAACATCATAGAGAATGGTCATAGTGTTGGTTATGCGCGAGCACTTTCAAAGTTAACTGCTGAAGCTATGGTTAAGGAACAAATAGAGGGATATAACTTCTATACATGGTTAGGTGATTTTGTAGAAAACTTTGATGAACATATCGAATCATATACTCAAAATATGAAATGGGTACAGAATGAACGTTTTACTCAAGACTGTATGAGAATGGGGATCACGTCTGATCGTTTAGATGATGAGTTTAGCCGTTTGGTGAATGAATTAAACATAGGAAGCGATTCGTTATTAGAAGAAGCGATGACTGTAGATGTGCAAAGTGATGTCAAACAAGAATTCATAGAGATTCCTGCAGGCGTTAACTACGCTACTTCAGCAGGTCATTTAACGCAATATGGAGAACAGTATAACGGTGCTTTAAGTGTTCTCTCAACAATTCTTTCATACGATTATTTATGGAATGATATACGCGTTAAAAATGGTGCCTATGGTTGTGGTTTTATGGCAGGAATCACAGGAAATATAGGGTTCTATTCATATAGAGATCCAGCACCAATGAAATCGTTACGTGTTTATCAAAAAGCATCTGAATTTGTTCGTGAGTTTTGTCATAGTGATGAAACAATTGACAATTATATTTTGAGTACACTTGCTTCAATGGAACCTTTGGTGAATTTACGTGATCAAGCTTCAAATGTTGAATATGATGATTTGATTGGAATGACAAAAGATGATAGAGATCAAATACGTCAACAAGTGTTATCAACAACAAAAGATGATTTAGAAAGATATTGTGATTTGTTAGATCAGTTTAATCATGAATCAGTGAATTGTATCGTAGGGAATCGTGATTCAATAAAAGGAAAAGAAGATGAATTTAAGATCTTAGAGTTATAAAAAGAGGGGAAATCAAATGATCGATCAAGAGCTTATCGAAACGTATACAACCATATTACATGAAGAATTGGTACCAGCAATGGGATGTACAGAACCAATAGCGATTGCGTATGCAGGAGCGATAGTTCGAGATGTCCTTGGGACATTGCCGGATACTGTAGAACTTATGGTAAGTGGGAATATAATAAAAAACGTGAAAAGTGTCATCGTTCCCCATACAGGGGGACGAAAAGGACTCAAGACTGCAGTTGGGGTGGGGATCAGCTGTGGTCGTCCTGATCTTGAATTAGAAGTCTTGTCCTATGTGACGAGTGAACAGTTAAAGGAATTAGATGAGTATTTAGACTCTGCCACAATATCAGTGAAAGAATCAAAATCATGTTGTCCTTTTGATATACAGGTAACTGCATCAAAAGGAGAAGAAAGTGCTTATGTGCATATTATTGGTCATCATAGAAATGTGGTTTGTGTTAAAAAAGGAGACGAGGCTATTTTAGACAAACCGTATAGTGATGATGTGATTCAAGCGTGTGAAAATAGAAAGTTATTATGTGTAGAAAAGATTGTGGAATACGCAAATACAGTTGATATAAAAACAGTGGAAAGCCTGTTAGAAAGACAAGTTGAGTATAATATGGCCATTGCTAGTGCTGGGATCAAGGAATCATACGGTGCTAATATTGGTAAGATTCTATTAAAGTGTTATGGCAACAGTGTCCAAAACAGAGCAAAAGCATATGCAGCAGCTGGCTCAGATGCGAGAATGAATGGCTGTGAATTGCCAGTTGTGATCAACTCAGGGAGTGGTAACCAGGGGATGACTGCGTCTATCCCAGTGATTATTTACGCTAGAGAATGCAATGTCTCAAATGAACAAATGTACCGTGCTTTAATTGTATCAAATCTCGTTACAATTCATCTCAAAACAGGAATTGGTAGCCTTTCAGCATATTGTGGGGCAACGAGCGCTGGAACTGGGGCAGGTGCAGGGATTTGTTACCTATACGGCGGTGGATATAAAGAAATAGCACATGCGATCGTTAATTCTCTCGCAATCAATTCTGGAATGTTATGCGATGGTGCCAAAGCGAGTTGTGCCGCAAAGATTGCATCATCAGTCGAAGCAGGTTTGCTTGGTATGAAGATGTACATGCATGACAGTCAATTTTACTCAGGTGATGGTCTTGTTGCACAAAACGTTGAAGAGACAATTCGCGCAGTCAGCGCAATCGCTAGAGAAGGTATGAGTGATACAGATCAACATATTATTCAGTTCATGATCAACAATGAATCTAAATGCCGTTAAATAAAGAAAACTAATGAATCGTTCATTAGTTTTTTTGATTCCTTTTTTAGAAAAATATCTCATTGGTAAAGTTTTTCTTTACCAATGAAAAGTGAATGAATATGATAGAAGAAAGAGAGTATAAATGATAAACATTATTATTACTATTGAATCTTTTATCAAATGAA
>CAMTOK010000049.1 GCA_947074115.1 uncultured Erysipelotrichaceae bacterium
AATGATTAATAACAAAATAAGATGAAACAGAGTCTGTTTCATCTTATTTTTTATAATATATTATTCTTATACTACCAGTATTTATTATCTTCAAAATATAACACGATCTTATATTAAAGTACTTTATTGTTTGTTCCTTATAAGTATTTATATAACTGCCTTCAATTACAGTTTGTATCATTCCTGCATATCCACAACCATGGACTCTTCCTTATTCACATCATAAAATGATGTAGTATAACTACATCGTCACCTATTAAATTATTGTGTGATCCCTAAGAATCTACGCGATATATTGAATGACAATATTATTCGAATCTTATTTTTAGTGATTTTTAATGTAATGATTTTATACACCAGCATGTGACAAAACAACAAAATCAATAGTCATATCATTCATATTCTCTAAAGTCACAGATAACGATTAGGTAGGTTACATAACTGATATAAGGTATCAATATATTTTCCTGTTGTATTGTATACATTCAATAATTTTACTCGGCTTCATTTCTTTCAATCGTTTTACACATGAGTGCATAGATCTTTCTTATTTTGTCTATAAATCGAGTAAATTCGTTTATACCCTGTTGATCCATTTTAAAAACACCTGCATCTTCTAATACAGAGACATATTTCTTTGTGAGTTCAGCTTTTAATAAATTCCTTATATCTTGTTTATCATCAAACTGTTCTCTTAAATACTTATACCATACACTGTGTTTTTCTAACTCTGGATATCGTTTTATATCTTCATTATTTTGCCAGCATTTTTCTATTAAAGACAGTTCATCCTTTAATCGAGCAGGGAGGATTGCTAAACCCATCACTTCAATAAGTCCTATATTTTCTTTCTTTATATGGTGCGATTCTTGATGGGGATGAAAAATACCATCAGGATAATCAGAATTTGTTCTATTGTTTCTAAGCACCAAATCAAGTTCATAGTTTTTCTGATTCATTCTTAAGATAGGTGTAATTGTATTATGTCGTTGTCCATCTGTATGCGAGAGAATTTCACAGTTTTCACAACTGTAGTCTTTCCATGTATTAAGAATAACCATTGCCAATTCTCTTAAATCATTTTCATTTTTACCACTGACTCTTATTGTTGATAGAGGCCAGTTTAATAATTGTATTTTTATATTATTGTCAGTGATCCATTCCTTAATGACTTTGGCGTCTTCAACAGGAAAATGGTCACATCCCCCTTGGTAGTGATTATGGGATAAAATTGATCCTCCAACTATCGGCAAATCAGCATTTGAGCCTATCATGTAATGGGGGAAAACATTTATAAAATCAAACAATTGTTGAAATGTTTCATAATTGATTTCCATTGGTTTGTGTTCCTCATCTAATATAATGCAATGTTCATTATAATAAACATAAGGGGAGTATTGAAAATAAAAACGTTTGTGATTCAATTCAATGGGAATCAATCTATGCGTCACTCTTGCATCACGATTTAAGTTTCCACTAAACCCAACATTTTCTTTACATAACACACAGGTTGGATAATTATGCGAAACCATCAACTTCGCTTTTGCGATATCTCTTGGATCCTTTTCTGGTTTAGATAAGTTAATAGAGATCTTCATCTCACCATATTTCGTATTATGAGTATAGGAAATGTTTTTATCTGTTCGACTCTTTCTAATGTAATTAGATGCAATTGAGAGTTTATAAAAATAATCAGTTGCACTTACAGGGCTATCCTTATACAAGTTACAAAACGTATTCACAACTTCACTTGGACGAGGCATAATACAATTCATAATTTTGTTATCGAAAAGATCTCTTTGTGTCGTTGTCTTATCAATAAGTTCTTTATCACAAGCTTGATCCAATAATAACGTGAGTAGATCATCAAAGTTAATTTCTCTACCTTGATCCCTTATGACTCTTGTAAAAGAGTCTTCTCCTAATAAATCAATAAGACGATTCGCACTATAATCAACATCATCTTCTTGAATTAATTTGTTTTGTAAACCATAATCCAATAATTCATTAATGAGTAAATTCATCATCTCTACCTCTTTTCATTTTTATATGTATTCAGCATGATACTAGTAGGCATAAGGGGTGTTACGAATTAAGGAGAAGGATCAATGAGTTTATTTGTCGCGCTTATCTTCATCATAAACAGTCACATTTTAGGAGTACGTCATAACACACACTCTTATTGCCAATAGATATAGACATGTTACAGGGTTACATTTCCCCTATAACTGTTGATATATTTTCATTTACACTTCGTTTTTATATTTTATCTTTCTAACTTCTTTTATAGTATCAAACTTTTAGTAAAACAGTCAATAAAATTAAGTAAAATATATATTTGTAATTTACTTAATTTTATATATTTTTACTAAAATATATTAGTGAATCTATGAATTTATCCTTATTTTCTTTAATTTTATTATATTTTAAAACAAAGAAATGGTTATTTAAAATAATGATTTATCATTTTCCCTATTTCTATTTATCACAAAGGGAAAAAATGTTCTCTTTTTTTACTTATTTTATTTAAATTGAAAAAAGACAAGAATTATAGTATGATAACTATATTATAAAATCACGTAAGGAGAAAACTATGGCAAAATTAAAAGATGTTGCTGAACTTGCTCACGTCTCTATCGCGACTGTGTCGAGAATTCTTAACAATGACACAACACTCAGTGTGACTGATGAAACAAGAAAAGCTGTCTATAGCGCTGCAGAAGAGCTAAATTATACAATTAAGAGTAAACCCAGTCGAATCACTTTCGCTATTATTCAATGGTACTCTCCTGAACAAGAAATCAACGATCCCTATTATATTACGTTAAGACAAGGTGCTGAAGCTTATTTAAAGTCACGTCATATCGCAGTGAAACGTTTGTATCAAAATGATTTAGATGTCTCACAATCATTATCAAATGTCGATGGGATACTATGTATTGGGAAGTTCTCTTCTGATTACATTCAGCTTTTAAAAACATATTCAAATAATATAGTTCTATTAGATATGATTAATTATCCATGTCGTGAGGTTTCTATCGTTTTAGATTTTGATGATGCATTAAGACAAGTCATAGATTATTTTAGACTTCATGATCATCAAAAAATTGGTTATCTAGGTGGTATAGAGTATTTAGAAAATCATCAATCTCAATATAATGATCCTAGAAGAGAAAGTTTTATAAAACACTGTCAAAAACATAGTATTGATTTTGTTGATTATATGAAAGAAGGTCAATTTTCTAGCGAATCAGGTTATAATATGATGAGTGAAATGATTGCTTCAAACAATCTCCCTACAGCATTATTTGCATCAAGTGACCCTATCGCCATTGGTGCCATGCGTGCCTTACAAGATCACGGGTATCATATCCCTAAAGATATATCAATTATTGGATTCGATAATATTGAAGCTGCCAACTTTACAAACCCGCCACTTACTACCGTTTATACACCTGCTTTTGAGATGGGGGAAACAGCTGCTAAAGTTTTATGTCACAATCAAAGTTCATCTTCACCAATCATTCCAATGCGCATACAAATGCCTTGTTATATTATTGAACGTGAATCTGTTTAAAACAACATAGAATAGTAAAAGAAGTCGTTTTTACACGACTTCTTTTTATTGTTTTATATTAAAGAATTTCACTTCTCTTTTTTAAGATAAAGAATCCAACAACAGATAAACCTAACAATGTACTATAAACAATAATTTGGCTATAATCTGCAGTTTCAGGTGATTTTTCAGGGACATCTGGTGTTGTTGTCGTTGGTGTCACAATCGCTTGTTTTGACATCCAATCCCACAATCTTTCTTCACTTGCATTATATGGAGTATTTAACAATGAAGCAATCCATGACCAGTGATTACTATAAAGAACAGTTTCAGTAACACCATCTTTATTATAATCTTCCATAAAAGCAAGTTTACTTGTTCCTTGATCATCTACTGTTAACAATTCAGTATAGATAATATTATCTTTTTGATAAGTCACCATATCACTTGTTTTTGTAATAACTTCTTCACCTTCACCAATAAGGTTATAGATGCGTCTAGCACAATCAGCTGTTTTTACAACAGTGTCATCATCAGATTGAACTAACCATATTTTTGTTTTCGCATCTTTTAATTTAAGTAACTCTTCATCAGTTGGTGTTAATCCACCACGATCACTTGCTACATCCAATGCAGGACAATTAATGTTCGCTGCCGCAAAAAGATCAGGGTATTCTAAAATCATACGTGTTGTCATATAACCACCAGCTGAACATCCAGCAACATATATACGACTTGCGTCAATACCGTACTTTTCAACAACTTTTTGTATCTCAGCATAAGTTATTTCTAAATATCCATATGATTGTGCATTATACCAAGTATCAGGTGATTGGAAAGCCATCACATATGCACCATCAAAAGCCTCTTGTGCTTCATCAGTTGCCCAAGCAACAGTTCCTCTGTTCCCTAATAATTGAGCAACATTGTTACCACTACCATTAATATCTCCTTCACCATTACCATGATACCAAACGATTAAAGATTTCCCTTTTGGTTCACCACTAGGAGCATAGAATTGATAATTGATTTCATCATCAACACTCACAAATTTTGATGTTTCTAAATCATTGACTTTCCCATCCCAAGCGTAAGGAAGATCTTTTCCAATAACGACAGGTGTCCCATCAGCACCAGTACCATCCAAATCAACAAGTTGATTTAATGTGTAAGTTAAATCAAGAGGGACGTTACGTCCTGCCTTTAAATAAGCAAGTGTACCTGCGCCTGTTTCACCTTCAAGTAAAGTCAGGATAATCTTTGTGCCACTCACTTCTGCCTTAACAATTGTTCTTGCGACATCTGTGAAATCACCATAACTGTCTGCAACATCTCCATATGCTGCACTTGAACCACTCGCAATAACTTCAAAATCTGTCACGTCTACCTTTGATGGACGAAACGTTTGATAATCAATAACCACTTCATAAATGTTTTGTCCAGCATCTGTCACTTCTGCATTCAATGTGAATATAAAAGGTTCAGCAGCTTGAACTGGAACTAAAGAAAAAACAGATAACGTTAATGCAAATACAGCTAACAACGATAAATACTTTTTAATTTTTCTCATCATAACATTTAGTTTTTCAACTATCTCCTTCCTTATGAGTTTTAATTTGTAGAAAACATTCTTGGTATGTTTCTGACAAGTTAAGTATAGCATGGGACATTCGCCCATAAAATGCCCTCTATTGTTGTTTAATATCCACTTTATTGCGGTAAACAGAAGGAGTACAATGATACAGTTTTAAAAATTGTTTTTGGAAATTCTTATAGTTACCAAACCCATTCCATTCAGCAATACATTTAATAGAACGGTTTGTATCTCTCAGTTCAGCAAGTGCTTTTTCCATACGAAATAAATTCATATAATCAAACAAAGTGACACCAGTATAATCTTTAAAAAGATGCGATATGTAACAAGATGAATATCCCAAACTATCCGCTATATCTTCTAAACACACCCTTTGGTTATAATGTCTATCTATATAAAGAAAGATATCATCTATTATTTTCTTCTTTTGTATTGTCTTTGGATGACATAAATCACATTCTTCAATATGATATTGAATCAAATTGTAAACAATTTTTAATATTTCAGATTTTAGCCATATAAAATCATTTGATTCCTTTATTTGTTGATGATGACCATGATCATCATCACAATGATAAATAACACTATTCCTTACTTCATAAGAATGGTCATAGATTTTTTGACATATTTTCTTGATTTCATTTTTTGAATCAAGATTCTTATTAAGATCAAAACGAATGTGATCTAATTGAGGACAATATCTTTTGAGATCATTATATTCAAACATTAAAACAAGACTTTTATTGTATCCAAGCGTATTAATTTCATGATGAACATGAGAATTGACCAACAACAAGTCTCCTGGTTTAGAATGATAAAGTTCTTTCCCTATTCTTTGAATTTTTTGTCCTTCTATTGCATAACACAATTCTATTTCCTTATGATAATGACTTTTAATATAAGTTTCCTTCTTCAAAAAAGTTGTAAATGCTTTACACCCTACTTTACAATCAACATCGACCTTTTCTTCCATAACTTTCTCCCCTAGTTACTGCTTTTTTTCATCACTTTGTTGTTATAACATAATAAGATTATTTACAATTCTTAATTTACTTTTGTGCTTAAGATTAATTCTATCATAGTGTACAAAATTATATTTTCATCTTTTGGTATTCAAACCATTTATAGACAAAATAAAAAACTGTTTCAAATAGAAACAGTCTTTTATCCATCATTAAGCATTAACCATCTTTAGTCTTAATTTTTCTCGTTTCTTGTCAGCACGTTTTTGGGAAGTGAGATATCTGACTAATAATGAAAGAGTAAAGTTGACTATAAAATAAACGCCAGCGAGATAACCAAAAATAAAGATAATCTGATCTGCTTGGAAGAAGTTTGCCATAACAACCCTTCCTCTATAAGTTAACTCAGCAATACCGAGTGTACTTAAATATGATGAATCTTTTATAATCGTGATAACAGTTTGTAATAATTGAGGCACAATCATTTTTAATGTTTGTGGTAAGACAATGTAACTCATTGTCTGAATAAAATTGAACCCTTGTGAAGCAGCAGCTTCAAATTGCCCTTTAGGAATACTATTTAATCCACCTCTTACGACTTCAGATAAGTTGGATGCACAGAAACAAACAAATGTGAGTATAACAGCTTGATAAGCTGTTATACCTATCATTTTCGGTAATGTGAATCTCATAAATAAGATCCAAAGCAATAATGGTGTATTTCTAAAAAGTTCAACATAACACACAACGAATGCTCGTGCAAATTTGGGACCATAGTTTCTTAGTATTGCAAGTAGCGTCCCTAATATCAAACTTGCAATAACAACGATAAATGAGAACTGCACTGAGAGGGCTAACCCCTCCATCAAGAACTTAAAGTTCGAAGGTGTAATAACAGTCTGAAATAACTCTATAAAGTTAGACATCAAGTGCACCTCCCTCTAGTTGTAAGATTGCAGGATCTTTAGATTTCTTTTGGACATACCCTGCTTCATTTTTCTTTTCAAAATAACGTGATAAGCATGTTAATGGATAACAAATACTAAAATATAATACAGCAGCAATTAAATAAGGTGGTGCTGTGATTCCTGTATATCCTGCCCAAGACGCTGCGACATACATCAAATCTCCACCTGCGATCACTTGTAAAACAGACGTGTTTTTAAACAAAGCAACAATTTGAGATGTAAGAGGTGGTAAAATCAAACGAATAGTTTGAGGCAACACAATATATACCATCGATTGGATATGACTAAAACCTTGGGATTCTGCAGCCTCATATTGTCCTTTTGGTACAGATTCAACACCACTTCTTACAATCTCACTAATATAGGCCCCATGGTATAAAGAAACAATCATAATCGCTATGGTCATTTCATGGAGCCTAACACCAAAGGCAGGTAAAGCCAAATAGATAAAGAATATTTGTATTAATATTGGTGTATTTTGAAAGAATTCAACATAAACACGAACAATAAATCTAATGAATTTATTCTTTGATGAAGACATCAAACCAACAACAATACCTATTGTGAGCGCTAATAGCGTTCCTACAATAGCGACCCAGACAGTAACACATAAGAATGCTGTTAAGAATTCCGGTATTTCGCTAACAACTTTATCCCACCCTTTAAAAAAGTTCACTAACTATCGATTCCCCAAGCTGCTTGCCACTTAGCTAAAGTACCATCGTCTGTTAATTTTGTGATCACTGATTCAACCAAATCAGTCATTTCTTTGTCATCTAATCGAGTTGCAACACCAAAATCTTGTGGTGAGAAACGATCAGGTAAGATTTCTAAACTGTCATTTAAATAACTTAATAATGAAGTCACATCAATTGTATAACCATCAACGACACCTGAATTTAATGCAGCAACACATTCTGGTGCACCAGCAAATTCTTTAAAGTTTAAAGTGACTCCTAAATCGTCTGCAGCAGCGATAATTGAATCTTTAGAAGTTGTAGAAACAGCAACAGCGACAGTTGCACCATCCATATCTTTTAAACCTTCATAAACACCTTTTTTAGTCATAACACCAACAGCGTCAGTATAATATGGTGTTGAGAAATTCCATGATTCTCTTCTTTCATCTGTAATTGTGAATGTTGCGACGATACAATCAATTTCTCCACCATCTAATAACCCAGCACGAGTTGCAGCAGTAACTGGTGTAAATTCAATTGCATTTTCATCACCTAGGATTTCTTTTGCGATTGCTTTAGCAATATCAATTTCATATCCTTCATATTCTTTTGTATCTGTATTTTGTAAACCGAAATTGATACGGTCGTCTTTAACCCCTACTTTTAATACCCCAGCAGCTTTGATCTTATCAATTGTTGACGAAGAATCATCGCTCCCACATCCTACTAAAGTGAAACTCATAACCAAAGCTAAAACCCAGACTAGTAATTTTTTCATAACCCTTTTCCCCCTATAATGTGATTACATAATTTTACTTAAGAACTGTTTTGCTCTTTCTGTTTGTGGATGATCAAAGAATTCATTTGGTTTGCCTTCTTCAATAATTTGACCATCATCCATAAAGATGACACGATCAGCAACCTGTCTTGCAAACCCCATTTCATGGGTTACACAGACCATCGTAATGTTTTCTTTTGCAAGATCAACCATAACATCTAATACTTCTTTAACCATTTCTGGATCCAACGCACTTGTTGGTTCATCAAATAAAATGATTTTTGTATTTGCAACCAACGCTCTTGCTATCGCAACACGTTGTTGTTGCCCCCCACTTAACTCTTGTGGATAAGCATGAGCTTTATGCTCTAAACCTACCTTTTCCAAGAAATACATTGCCTTTTCTTCAGCATCCCATTTTTTTATCTTCTTAATTTTAATAGGTGCTAATGTTAAATTTTCTAATACTGTTTTGTGCGGATACAAATTAAATTGCTGAAATACCATAGACATCTTTTCTCCAACAATTTTATTTTTGTTCCTTTTTGTGACGATCTCACCGTCAATGCCCACCAACCCGCTTGTTGGTTCTTCTAAGAAATTCATACAACGGATTGTTGTTGACTTCCCAGAGCCAGAAGGTCCAAGAATGACTAACTTCTCTCCTTCTTTGACCTGGAGATTGACATCCTTTAGAACTTGTACATCGCCAAATGATTTATTGATATTTTGTAATTGGATCAAGTTATCCCCCCCTCGTTGTCTCCATCTTACACGACCTCTCTTACATTTGTCAATACTTTTTTATCATATTAATAATAATTTATTAATTAGTCATTATTAAAGTGATAAAATATTATATATTTAATAAATATTTATTGATTTATAAAATAAATCGTTTACAATAGATAATTAATAGGGGGAAAAAATATGAAATATAACTTATCAAATAAAATGAGTACAGTAAAATTCTCTGCTATTCGTACTATGAATAACAGATTAAAAGGAGATGATGCCATATCTTTTGCTGGTGGATTTCCAGATCCTGAAGCTATACCTCAAGAAACATTAAAGGAATTTTCTAAAATCGTATTCGATGAAAACACTTTAGAGATCTTAAAGTATGGTAATGCACCTGGATATACAAATTTAATAGAGTCTTCTAAAGATTTTATGAATAGTATTGATGAAGGAACTGTTAAAGACAGTGATGATGTATTGATCACTACTGGTTCTATGCAAGGTCTTGATATTGTTTCTAAACTCTTTATTAATGAAGGTGAAACAATGATTGTAGAAGATCCGAGTTTCCTTGGAGCTTTTAACAGTTTTAAATGTAATGGCGCTGTATTACACGGTGTTCCTTTAGAAGATGATGGTGTTAATATTGACGCTCTAGAAGCAGCTTTTTCTATAAAACCAACACCTAAATTATTCTATATCATTCCTAACTTTCAAAACCCTAGTGGTGTCACAACATCATTAGAAAAGAGAAAGAAAATCTATGAACTTGCTAAAAAATATGGTGTTGTTATTTTAGAAGACAATCCTTATGGGTATTTAAGAACATCTGGGGAATCTTTACCAAGTATTAAATCAATGGATACAGAAGGTATTGTTGTTTATGTCGCTTCTCTTTCTAAAATTATCTCACCCGGTATGAGAATTGGTTTACTTGTTTGTGACAAAGAAATCTACGATAAAATGAAAATTGTTAAAAGTGTTAATGATAATCATACAAACTTATTATCTCAATATATTATGGATCGTTTCTTACGCACTGTTGATATGGATAAGCATATTCACTCATTACGTGATATCTATGCAAAGAAGTGTCATTTCATGTTAGAGATGATGGAAACACATTTCCATCCTTCAATCACTTATGTAAAACCAGAGGGTGGGATGTTTATTTGGGCCAAACTTCCAGATCACGTCTCTATGCCTGAATTTGTTGAAGCAGCCATTCAACGCAATGTCGCTATTGTTCCTGGTAATGAATTTATGGTTGATACAACTGCTCCATGTCAATATGTGAGAATCAACTTCTCTACACCTTCTTTAGAACAAATCGAAAGAGGAATTAAAATACTTGGTGAAGTGAGTTATGAATATTGTGGTGAATTGGTGAAATCTTAAAGATTTCACCTTTTTTATACTCTGCCCACAAATCAACAGATTCTCTCCTTTTACTCATGATAAAATGGAGCCACTATTTAATATAAGAAGCCATAAATGAGTAGGGAGGAAAGGTTATGTTTTATCAAAAGAAAATAGATGAAGTCTTATCATTATTAGAAACCAGTCGTACTGGACTGAGTGAAGATGAAGTCCTATTAAGGCAACGAAAGTGTGGTAAAAACATATTAGTTGAACAAACAAAAGAAAATCCTTTCATGATCTTTTTTAATCAATTTAAGGATTTACTTGTTATTATCTTAATGATTGCTGCTATTATATCAGGATTAAGTGCTCAAATCGAAAGTACTATAGTCATTGTAGCTGTTATTATCTTAAACGCTATTTTAGGGACAGTACAAACATTAAAAGCACAAAAATCATTAGAAAGCTTAAAGAAACTCACTGTACCACATTCTAAAGTTATACGTGATTATAAACTGTGTGAAATCAATTCAAGTGAATTAACGCTTGGTGATATTGTGAGCGTTGAGGCAGGGGATGTCATTTGTGGCGATGGCCGTTTGATTGAATGTCATTCACTTCAGATTAATGAAAGTGCACTGACAGGAGAAGTGGAAAGTGTCACAAAAACAACAGAAGCAATCAATCAAGAAGTTATCATTGGAGACCAAAAGAATATGGTCTTCTCAGGAAGTCTTGTCACTAATGGGACTGGTATCTATGTTGTGACAAGTGTAGGAATGCAAACTGAAATTGGACAAATAGCGTCCATGTTAAATTCTACTAAAGAAAAGAAAACACCATTACAAAAGAGTCTAGATGAATTTAGTGGTCATTTATCTTTAGGGATTATTATTATTTGTATTATTGTCTTATTATTAAATATCTTTTTAGCAAAACAACCATTACTTGATGCATTTATGATTGCTGTTGCACTTGCAGTAGCAGCTATACCAGAAGCATTAAGTTCAATAGTTACTATTGTTTTATCTATTAGTACTCAAAAGATGGTGAATGAAAATGCCATTATTAAGAATCTTAATTCTGTTGAGTCTTTAGGTTGTGTTTCTGTTATATGTAGTGATAAAACAGGGACATTAACACAAAACAAAATGACACCTCAACGAATATATTTTTATGATTACTTATTAGATATTGTTGATTTAAACAGTCAAAATCATGATCATAGTGTTTTATTAAAATCATGTTTATTATGTAATAATGCATTTATATCTGAAAGTCAACGAATAGGAGATCCAACTGAACTTGCTCTCATTGACCTTGTCAATGAGTATACAAAACATGATGTTGTCTTTCAGAACACTGCAGTGAGACGCACTGAATTACCTTTTGATTCAGATCGTAAATTAATGAGCGTCTCTTCTCTTAATCACATCTATACAAAAGGTGCTCCTGATGTTGTGATTAAAAGATGTAAAACAATACTCATTAATGGTAGAAAAGAAGTGATTTCTAAAAGACATATAGACGCTATTTTAATTGAAAATCAGAGATGTGCAGAATTAGGATTGCGTGTATTGGGATTTGCTTATAAAGACTTCCATAACGATATCTTATCGTATGATGACGAAGGAGATTTAACATTTATCGGTCTTGTCTCTTTAATGGACCCTCCGCGCATTGAAAGTAAAGGTGCCGTAGAGAAGTGTAGACAAGCAGGGATCAAACCTATCATGATTACTGGTGATCACGCGATTACTGCAACAAGTATTGCCAAAGCAATAGGCATTTATCAAGAAGGTGATTTAGCGATAGAAGGCCAAGATTTAGAACGTATGAGTGATGCAGAACTGAATCAGAAATTACCTTTCATTAGTGTTTACGCACGCGTTGCACCTGTTCATAAAATAAGAATCGTTAAAGCTTGGCAAAATCGTGGTGAGATCGTCGCTATGACAGGTGATGGTGTCAATGATGCTCCTGCATTAAAACAGAGTGATATTGGTGTTGCGATGGGAATAACAGGGACTGAAGTGTCTAAGGATGCTGCTAATATGATTCTTACTGATGATAATTTTTCAACAATCGTAAAAGCCATTATTACAGGAAGAAATGTTTATAAGAATATAAAAAATGCAATTAACTATTTGTTATCTGG
>CAMTOK010000050.1 GCA_947074115.1 uncultured Erysipelotrichaceae bacterium
TGGAAAATTAATCAGCTATACGCTTACAGAAACAGCGGTACCTGGATATACAACAACTATTGAAGGGTCTACTATTACGAATACGTTAATAGAAGAGTTTATTGAATTTTCTGTTGAAAAGAAATGGGTTGGTATTCCAACCGATTCAATCACAATTTCGCTATTATCGAATGGTGAAATAATTAAAGTTATAAATATGAGTGAAAGTGATGATTGGAAATACACATTCAGTCAATTACCAAAGTATGATGGTCAAGGACAAGAAATTGTCTATTCAATAGAAGAAGCATCGATTCCTCAATATACAAGTGATATTGTTGGAAATCAAGATGTTGGATTCGTAATCACAAATACTCAGATAGAAGTGATTTCATTCGCTATTGAGAAAATATGGTACGGTCCTAAAACGGATTCAGTCACTATTTATTTATACGCAAATGAACAGCTGATTCAAACAGTCTTACTAGGGGACTTTAATAATTGGAAGATACAGATTAGTGAATTACCAAAGTATGATTCTAATGATCAATTGATCCATTACACTGTTGGTGAAAAACCAATTGCTGACTATGAAATCGAAATTTATGGGAATACGACTACAGGTTTCATCGTTGAAAATATACACGTAAGTACATTAGGTGTAGAAGAAGATGATAATAATAATAAGCCTAACAAGGTTCCAGAGACATCTGATTCTAGCTATGTGTTAGTACAGGCATACTCAGCCCTAATTGTTTCACTAGGAGGAATATGGATTTTAAGAAAAAAGGTTAAACAAGACGAATTAAGTAACTAATAACTATATGTTAGGAATGGGGATAAGTAGGTAAAGCTACTTATCCTTTTACTATATAATAGTATCCTAGATGCATGAAAATTATCTTACGTAAGCTTACAGAATTACATAATTCAATACTTTATTAGTTTAATCTTGCCGTTCATAGCCCCTTAATAAATTCATGATTTAATGATATTGAAATGCTCATTATTCTAAAAGGGTAAAACCAACTCGTTATTTAGTTCTTTACACTCCCTAAGAAGTACTTTTTTTGTCGTCATATATTCTAACCAATCATGTAATGTTTATTGATAATTATTTGAATTGCATTACACTTCACTTAGAGGGACTTAAAGAGTTCAAAAAGAAGTTGTTTACCGGTCATATATTTTTCGAATAACGTATTGAGCCATCTACGACTAATCAACTCATTACCTTACAGCAATAAGATCTACTCTTTATCATTTTGTTCTAAAAATGTTAATATAGTGAAATTTATATCTATAATCATTGCATTTGAGAATAATATCTAAAAGTCTATATTTTTTTAACGATGTCTTTTATAATATTAAAAAGATAAATTTAATGCAATAAAATGAACTGTCCATAAGTTATATAAGTAGGAAGGTGAAAACATATGACAAAACATGATATTGATCAAAAACAATTAGATATCTATATTCATGAAATGGGATTAGGGAATAAACATGCCCTAGAATCCCTTTACTATGAAACAAGTCATGCGGTGTATGGTTTTGCACTTTCTATATTAAAGAACTGTAATGATGCCGAAGATGTATTACAAGATTGTTATATTAAGGTCTATGCAAGTGCACGTGCATATCGATCATCTGGTAAACCTTTGGCGTGGATTCTTACGATTACGAAAAATATTTGTTTCACAAAGATACAAAAGGAAAATCGTCTTGTTTCTATAGATAAAGAAGATTGGGAGATTAATTTAGGAAGATGTGAGTCAATGACTCACATAGACAAACTTATGTTATCTCTTTGTTTAGAAAAACTAAGTGATGAGGAAAGAGAAATTGTATTTCTCCATTCAGTAGCTGGTTTTAAACATAGAGAAATCTCTAAATTACTATCAATCCCATTATCAACAGTTCTTTCTAAATACAATAGAAGTTTAAAGAAATTAAAAATATATTTATCGGAAGGAGAGAGTAGACATGAATAACAAAGATATTGAAAAGAAAATTCATCAAGCTTATAAGAACGCCACGCCTGATGTCCTCTCATCTATTCTAGAGGAATGTGAAGATATGAAAGGACAAAACGTATATATGGAAATACAACCAAAACAAAGGAAAATAAAGTATAATCGCATTGTATTTGCCTGTGTGTTGATGTTAGCTATCGTTGCTGGAGTAGTGACAATGAATTCATCAAGTCAAGTTATGGCAACAATCTCATTGGATGTCAATCCGAGTTTAGAAATAAAAGTGAATAAGAGCGATAAGGTGCTAAAGGTTAATACATTGAATGATGACGCTATTATAGTCTTAGGTGATATGGAATTGGAAGGGAGTCAACTAGATGTCGCTGTTAATGCATTAATTGGTTCAATGCTTCAAAAAGGATATATAAATGATTTGGCGAATTCTATTCTTATTAGTATTGATGGATCAAATCCATCAACACTGCAAAATCGTTTAATAAAGGATATAAATAGTATTATCGAAGCGAATGGAATGAATGGTTCAATAGTGACTCAAACACTCGTTTCTAATAGTGATTTAGAAAAACGAGCAAATGAGCATAATATAACTTTTAGTAAAGCGCAATTAATTCAAAGTATCGTGAATCAAAATAATGGATATACATTTGAAGGACTTGTTCCTTTATCAATCCATGAATTAAATGTTTTAATCAGTTCTAATAATAATCATGTTGATACAGTGAATTCAACTGGTCAGGTGAGTAATAAAGCATATATTGGTGAAACCAAAGCAAAAGAAATAGCGTTAAAACATGTTGGTGTGAGTGAATCACAAATCAAAGAATTAGAGATAGAATTAGATTTTGATTATGGAGTTATGGTCTATGAAGTTGAATTTAAAACGTCTACAAATAAATATGAATATGAGATAAACGCTATAGACGGAACAATTGTTCAAGTTGAAAAAGATGGTGTGAAAACAGAATCAACACTACCGGACATAACAGGTTATTTAGGTCAATCCGCAGCAAAAACAATTGCTTTAAAACATGCTGGGATGACTGAATCACAAGCCAAAAACATTGATGTTGATCTAGAAAAAGATAATGGAACACCATACTATGATATTGAATTTGAAGCTAATGGGTATGAATACAAATACCAAATACATGCGATAAATGGAAGCATCATAAAAAGTTATAAAGAAAAAGATGATTCATCAAATGAATCATCAGATATGGGTTATATAGGTGAAGCGAATGCAAAACAAATAGCGTTGAATCATGCTGGTATTACAGCTACATCATTATTAGATTTTGATATAGATCTAGATAATGATCATATATACGAACTCAAGTTAAAGACAAATGAATATCAATTTGAATATGAGATTCACGCAATTAACGGTACAATTATAAGTGTTGAAAAAGATGCAAATCATTAGAGATGAGGTCACTCATCTTTTTTTATTGTTATAAATGAAAAAATATACACAATTCATATCACTTGATGTCTAATAGTAAAGGAAATCATGCACATTAATTAACTACGTCTATGTCTTGGTTGTCGTATATCATAGATATTTTTATATGACCTTGTTAAGAAGATACTTTATGTTATTGAAAATAAGTATCTAAAACTTCCGTAATTAAGTAATTGTTCTATATTTGAATTTTCTATAAAGATTGGACAAGCGAATAGGGAGGGAACTTTCTATCACATATAGTGAAGTGTGCCATAAATATTATATCATCGTATATGAAGTAATGATCAGATAAAAAAATGGTAGGAGGAATATGAAAAAAATTATATTATGTATTATGTTTATAACTGCTGTCGTAGTCGCATTTGCATCACCCCTTTTTATTAATGCAAATGCTGAAGACAAGGGTGCAATTGTTGGTGAAAACTCATTATGTGTACCCATAACAGATGATCTTGTCTATACAAACACAGCCTATTATCATGAGAATCCGTTAGGTATAGCTGGTGGATTTCATATTGTTGGATTTACGAGTGTTTCAACAAATGCTCATACAAATGGAAATATACTAACAAACTCTCTTAATTATATGAGTAACTTTGGTACTAATGGCCTTGAGGAAGTTAGCTATATAAGAAATATTGCGCGTTTATCAGATGGCTTTAAGGCTTCTCAGGCAGACGTCGATAGTATACTCGTTGTTGGAAAAGAGGTGACAATCTCTACAGCTGATAATGGAAATGCCTGGACACTTAACGGAAATAAAGTCGATTCACCACAAAAGTCGAAACATCCAGAAAGTTTATGGCAAGACACTGATATTGATTTTATTGATATAGAAGAGGTCAAAAATGATATTATTGAGATCAGTAAACAATTACAGTCTTATCCAACAACAAATATCGAAAACCATACCGAAGATCCTTATCATGAATATATAACAATACTCAATACAAGCGGTGTTAATGTTTATAACTATAACTTTAGTGAAGTCACAACATCAACACCTTTCAATATTCATGGATTTGTTAAGGGGAGTAAAGCAACGTTAATTATTAATGTTGACGCTAAGGGAGAGACAACATTTGATATGCCTGGTTCTGTTATGTACTACACAGATGGTTCTGAAGCATCAGGTGGAGAAGTGACAACATGGGAAGATGCGAATGTCATTTGGAATATATATGATAGCTCTAAATCAAATAGTATCTATACGGGTACGGTGTCTACACAGGGGAAGGTAACAGGACACATTATTGCTCCTGGAGCAACATTAAACATCAATAGTAATCTTAACGGCACAATGATTGCAGATCATGTCAATGTATTGGGAGAAACTCATAGAAGTGATTTCACAGGGACAACTCTATTATTAAATGAGGAAGAATTCATTTCAATCCCTGTTCATAAAGAGTGGATAGACCGTCATGATCTGAACGGAAAAAGACCTGATTCCATTGTTGTTCATCTACTAGCAAATGGCACAAAGATTCAATCAGTAGATATAACAGCAGACATGAATTGGGAATATGTATTTACTAATCTACCAAAAAGGAACAATAATGTTGATATTGTCTACACACTATCAGAAGATCCAATCGAAGATTATTCAACAGTTATTAATGGTTACACCATTATCAACTCTTATAACGAAGAGTTGATAAATATCCCTGTTGAGAAAGTTTGGATTGATGAGGACGATAAAGAAGGCTTGAGGCCTGATGGAGTAACGATTAATTTGTTTAGCGATGGAACAAAGGTTCGTACACAAACTGTAACCTCAGAAA
The DNA here is from genome assembly GCA_947074115.1 of uncultured Erysipelotrichaceae bacterium. GTDB lineage: Bacteria > Bacillota_I > Bacilli_A > Erysipelotrichales > Coprobacillaceae > CAMTOK01. The sequence continues at coordinate 5,226 of CAMTOK010000050.1, forward strand.
TGGGTTGGAAATATGTATTTGAAAATCTACCAAAAAGTAATAATGATATTGATATCGTCTATACGATATCGGAAGATGCTGTAAGTGGCTATACAAGTGCGATTCATAACTTTACAGTTACTAACACGCATGCTGTAGAAACAACATCAGTCACAGTTGAAAAAAGATGGAATGATTCAAATAATCAAGATGGTATAAGACCAACATCAATCACCGTCTATCTTCTCGCTAATGATGAAATAGCACAAAAACAAATTATCACAGCAGAAATGAATTGGAAATATAAATTTACCCAGTTAGATCAATATAAAAATGGACTACCAATTGTTTATACCGTTAAAGAAGATGTTGTAGAAAATTACACAACATCAATTGAAAACTTTACAATTATCAATACCCACGAAATAGAAACTGTAACAATTGTCGTAGAACAAGAATGGGTTGATAAGAACGATGAATCTGGTAATAGACCGGATGAAGTGACTGTTGATATTATTTCAGATGATGATGTTATAAAAACAATTGTCTTATCAAAAGATCATGATTGGAAAGAAGAAATCACGGATTTACCAAAATACAAGGATGGAGAAATCATTGTTTATACAATTAAGGAACATCCTATTCCTGGTTATAAAACAACAATTGAAGATTATAAACTTATTACCTCAGTTGGTGAACCAGGGGGAACACCTATAACAGGTGATGGTATCAATTCTATTGCATATGTTGTCCTATTCTTTATTTCAATAGCGGCTCTTATATGTGTGAGATTCAAATATAAGAAATTTAAATAGTTATTTTATAGGGTGATTAAAGATTAGAGAGATGCTAAAATGCATCTCCTTTTTCTATATTGATAAACAAAAAGAAAAGCAAATGCTTTTCTTATCGTCTGTTATTTATTTCAGATATAAAATGATCATGATCTTTGATTGATAAACACAATTCCTGATCTGTTGTTTTAATATAAAACTTATGAGTATGAGAATCATTTGATTCTTTTGTTTCAATAATATCGCAATAATTTACTTCAGTAGAAGATAAACCAAAGGATAAGATAAAACGATCATCAAATAAATTAACTTCATGTTTTAGTAAAATAGGAATCCATAGAATATTAGAACTATAATAAATGATCCATATGACATTCCAAAATACATTCATTGGTGTTCTAACACCATTACAAAATAGTAATACAGGAAATATGTTATAAAAAGCAAATAATAAAATAAACCCTACGTTATTCTTTCCTTGAAATCTCATTATATAATTCCTCCCATATGTATTGCATACATATAATATCACAAATAAAAAAGAATCATACATGTAATTTTTACCATGGAAATTTAATCATTGTTCATTTCAAATAAAGACAAAAGATACTATAAAATGATAATGTTTAATAAGTTATAACATGATGTAAATGAGTATAACTATGTAAAATTATGTTATATGCTTACTGGTAGGTAGTCTATTTATATAAAGATAAGTTATAATCATATTATAGACTATAGGAGGTGTAATGAGGTGATATTAAAAGAAATATTTAATAAAAGAACCTTTAAGGGGAAAAGCACGACAGCTCTTTTAGTGCATTGTGAACTATCAGGAATTGTTGTAATGAAAGATGGTCAAACAGTGAGTAATGCGACTATAGTACTTAAGGGAATGAATGGTGATTTAATTGGAGAAACAAAAAGCAATGGTGATGGTGAATTTTATCTAGAACATATAAAACCTGGATATTATATTGTTTACGCTATGAAGGATTATCATTTACTTTCTAAAAAAGAAGGTGTTCAATTAGAACAGGGTTTAACTAAAATGGGTAAGATTATTTTAAATAAGGTCAGACCTCTTATATCTGATACACAATAATATGTTAAAAGAATTCCGGAATCGGTTTTCTTTTTTTGTTGAAATATATCTTTATGTCAAAAAGAGTAAGTACGGCATAATGAGTGCCATGGCTATGAATGGAAACATAGGGTTATTAAATATAAAATATAATTATATTAGGAGGAAAAGATTATGATTAAAAAATTACCTGATTCATTTTTATGGGGAAGTTCAACAAATGCACAACAATTTGAGGGTGCCTGGGATGTCGATAATAAGGGCGTTTCAGTGAGTGACGCGAGAATACTTAGAAACAATTACTCTAACTTCCATACGGCAAGTGATCATTATCATCATTTAGAAGAAGATTTGGATTTGTATAAAGAAATGGGATTTACAATATATCGTTTCTCTATCTCTTGGACAAGAATCTTTGCGACAGGTGAAGAAGATGTGCCAAATCAAAAAGGTTTAGAGTTTTACGATAGAGTGGTAAATGGGTTGCTTGAAAGAGGAATAGTTCCAGTAGCGACACTCTATGCATACGACTTACCACAAGTTTTACAGGACAAATACGGTGGTTTTTTGGATAGAAGAGTTATTGACTTATATGATAAATACGTAAGAACTATTTTTGAACATTTCAAAGGAAGAATAAAGTATTATACACCTTTTAATGAACCAAATTTATTTCCAGAAGAACCTGAATACAGTATGGGTGCAGTGAACTTAACAGAAAAGGAAAAGTGGCAATATGAACATCACTTAACACTTGCTTACGCTAGGTGTGTGAATTCATGCCATGAAATAGATCCTCTTGCGAAGATTGGACCGAACTGTGCAACTGGTGTTGTCTATCCAGCAACATGCCATCCTAAGGATGTTAGAAAAGCACAAAGACAAATGTATATCATGAACTGGGCTTATCTTGACACGTATTGTAGAGGAGCATATCCTCAATATTTCCTTAATTATTTAGAAGAAATAGATTGTATGCCCATCATAACAGATGAAGATAAAGAATTAATTGCTTCTGTTAAACCCGATCTTATTTCTACAACTTACTATTCAACAAGCGTTGTTAGACATAATGAGGGAGAAAGCGTATTAAAAGAAGCCCCAGAGCCTAAAGTGGTACAAGAAGCACTAGTTCAATATAGATCAGGTAATTTAAATCCTTACTGTGATGAAACAGAATGGGGTTGGATCATTGATCCAGATGGATTCTATTATCAATTAACTGAAATCTACCATCGTTACCAATTACCAATCATTATCTTAGAGAACGGTATGGGAGCAACTGAAGAACTTGATGAAAATAATAAGGTCCACGATGATTATAGAATCAATTATTTATCAAGACATATTGAATGTATGAAAGAAGCTGTATCAGATGGGGTTGATCTATTAGGTTATTTAACTTGGTCAGCAATTGATTTGCATTCTACACGTGAAGGATTCGTAAAAAGATATGGATTTGTGTATGTTGATCGTTATGAACATACTATTAAAACAATGAATCGTTACAAAAAGAAATCATTCTATTGGTATAAGAGAGTGATTAAAAGTCATGGTGAAGATTTAGAAAATAATATTGACTATTAGTGAGGTTTAAAAGATGAATAAAGAAATAATGGCAAGTTATTTAGATCACGCTGTTCTTGATCCAAGTTTAACGACAGAACAGTTAAGATCAGCAATTATGATTGGAGTTAATGAAGGATGTATGAGCGTATGTGTTAATTCAGACGCTATTGATTTAGCTAAGGAATGTATTAAGGGGACCAAAACAAAAATATGTGTTGTTTGTGATTTTCCATTTGGTGCAAGTTACAAAGAATCAAAGCTAGCCCAAGCACAATCAATAATAGATAAAGGGGATGTATTTGAAATTGACATGGTAGCCAATTATGGTCTTATAAAAAGTGGTGATTTAGGTGTTGTCACTGATGAAATTAAAGGTGTATCTGAACTATGTCATAAACATAATGTCTCTTTAAAAGTCATTGTTGAAACCGATGCTCTCAATAATGAGGAAATCTTAAATGCCCTAGAATGTTGTATTGAAGGTAATGCTGATTTCATTAAAACATCTACTGGGTATTTTAAGGGAGACAATATTCAAGGAGCATCACCAGATGTCATTCAACTTCTTGTGAGTGAAGCTAGAGGCAAAATTAAGGTTAAAGGGTCAGGTTGTATACGAAGTAGAGAGAGATTGTTAGAACTCATTGAGTTAGGAATAGACAGAGCAGGTGTAGGGTATTTATCTACACAGAATATCTTAAATGAAGGATAAAGGAGTGAAATAATGAAAGATAATTTTCTTTGGGGAAGTTCTATAAGTGGCGGTCAATGCGAGGGGGGGTATGCTTCTCGAGGTGAGACGGTCGTTGATATTATTCCTCAAGGCAAAGAGACCCGTAAGATTTATCTAGATCAGCCAGGTAAATACTTACAAAGACCTAATGGGTTTTACCCTTCACAAAAGGGTGTTGAGTTTCATGAAAACTATAAAGAAGATATTGCATTAATGGCTGATATGGGATTAAAAGCATTAAGGTTTTCTGTTTTATGGTCTCGCATTTATTTAGATGACAGTGGTACCCCAAATGAAGAAGGATTAGAGTTTTATGATTGTGTCATTAACGAATTACTAAAGTATAATATTCAACCAATAATCACAACAATTCATTTTGATATGCCATTATGGTTAGTAGAGAGATATAATGGCTTTTCCAGTAGAAAAACAATTGAATTATATCAAACCTATATAGAAACAATAGTCAAAAGATATCATGACCGGGTTAAATATTGGATATCGTTTTGTGAAATCAATGTTATGAATTATTTCTTATATATGGTAGGAGGTGCAATCGTAAAAGAAGGTGAAGATAAAAATAAAACCTTACTACAATGCGCTTATAATAAATTACTTGCGAATGCAGTACTAGTGAAAACATGTCATGAAATAGATTCATCACTAAAAGTTGGATGTGAAGTTGCTGGTACTCCTTGTTATCCTGAAACATCCTCACCTGAGGATTATCAATTGATGATGAATGAAGAACGAAGTCATAACCGTTACACAGATGTTATGGTAACAGGGAAATACCCATATTACTTTAAGCATGAAATGGATAAATACGGAATTGAGTTTAATGAAGATGATTTGAAATTATTAAAAGAAAATACACTCGACTTTATTGCGGTGTCATACTATAAAACATCGCTATCTTCTTCAAAAGGCAATATCAGTAATCCTTGTTTAGAACAAACGCCATTTGGATGGAGTATTGATCCTAAAGGGATGAGAATTATGTTAAACAAAATGTATGAAAGATATGAAAAACCTATTATGATAGTTGAGAACGGCTTAGGAACATACGATAAAATTGAAGATGGAAAAGTACACGATCAATATCGTATAGATTATTTAAATCAACATATCAAACAAATGAAATTAGCCATCAAAGATGGTGTTGATGTCATAGGTTATTTAACATGGTCAGCGTTTGATGTCGTTTCTACGGGAGAGGGAATGATGTCTAAACGATATGGTTTTATTTATGTTGATAGAAACGATGATGGAAGCGGAACGTTAAAGCGCATACCGAAGGATTCATTCTATTGGTATAAAGATTTAATAAAAGTTAATTTTATAAAATAAATTATAAAGGGTTATTGCCTAAATATCTTGATACGATAATATAGGTGATACCCTTTTTTTATGGCTATTTAAAATGATATTTATAGAATACTTTCCTATATAATTTTTTAGTCCTAACAGGATAGCACCAAATGTCTAAGACTTCAAACTTCTCTTAGGTTAGCCTTAGTTATTTACAATATCGTGGTTTCTCTCAAGTATCTAGATGATGCTTACATAAATATGAAGTGAAGTAAAAGAAACTTATTCTTTGTAATATATAAATGATAACAATTTTGTTTATTATTGGATATTTTTGTTAATCTTAAATATATATTGTGATATAGTTAAATTATGGAAGAAAAAAAGTTCCCGAAGGAACTTGATCTGTCATCTAAATGACACCTAATTGATTAGGTATTTAGGCATTGCTTTATTTTAACTCGTTGTGTTAATTTGAACAGAAACAGATTTAATAATCCCGCATAGAATATGCAGAATGTTAAAAATAATCAATTAATAAAGCTATATAAAATAAAATTTACTAAGTAATAATTAGGAGGAAAAAAAGTGGATTTTAAAAGAGGGGTTTATGTACGAAAATTAGAAAATAATTATTGTGTTATCGATTTAGAAACAACAGGTTTTTCCACGAGATGGGATGAAATTATAGAGGTTGGTATATTGAAGGTACGAAATTGTAAAATTGTTGATCGATATAATTCTTTGGTTAAACCAAATTATCCTATTAATAGTGAAATAACAGAATTGACAGGAATAACAAATAGCATGGTTATGTCTGCACCGCAAATAATTGATATCAAAGAGGACATATTAAATTTTATTTCTGATGATTTATTGGTTGGCCACAATACATCCTTTGATTTAAGTTTTTTGGTAGAGGGGATTCAAGATAATATACATAATGAATATGTGGACACTGTTCAATTTTCTAGAAAGGTATTTCCTGAAAGCAAAAACCATAAGTTAACTACTTTATGTGAACTTCTCCATATAGAAAGAAATACTCATAGGTCAATTAAAGATTGTGAGGCTACATACAATCTCTATGAAAAAATAAAAACTGAAATTTGTGATAGAAAACTTAATATAAATGATATGTTCTTTAATAGTAGAAATAGGGGTGGAAAAGCTCTAGTTATTCCTGCAGAAGTAACTGATGAATCATTATATAATCCTGATTCTCCTTTTTTTGAAAGGGTTTGCGTATTTACAGGAACATTAGAAAAAATGTTGAGAAAAGATGCAATGCAATTGTTGGTTAATGTTGGTGGAATCCCAGCGAATAGTATTACCAAAAATACTCACTACTTAATATTAGGAAACAATGATTATTGTAAGTCGATTAAAGATGGAAAAAGTTCAAAGCATAAAAAGGCAGAACTATTAAAAGTGAAGGGACAAGATATTGAGATTATAGATGAATACACTTTTTATAGAGAAATACACATTTAAATATAGCTTACATCACCTTTATTGTAAATAAACGTTAGCTTGCATGATTAAATAATGAAAAATCAAAGTATCATGATGAGTGGTTTTTATAAATTAATAAAGACTAAGGCTATTAAATCGTAGTCTGTGCTATAGTAAAAGTATATTTTTGATTTATGTATTGTATGATATATGTTAAGGTTTAAGCAACATTGGTGCGGATGACAGGACTTGAACCTAATATACAAAAACACCCCTTGGGGTGTTTTGTGCTAATCACTTCTAAGTGCTGTAACAGGATCTTGTTTAGCTGCCTTTCTTGCAGGGATGATACCTCCAATAAGAGTTAAACAGATACTTAATATAACAAGAATAATGGCTGCTGGAA
>CAMTOK010000051.1 GCA_947074115.1 uncultured Erysipelotrichaceae bacterium
AGATAAAGGTGTTTTTACATTGTTATTTTATTATCTTGAAAGAGCTGATATAGTTAAATAAAAAAGATAATTTATATAATAGTTATGAGGTATGAAGATGAAAACAATTAAAATCTTTTTGGGGGTATTCCCTCTTGTTTTTTTTTTAGTAATTAAAATTGGATTGAGTATAACCGAAAAATCATTTGATATAGTTTTAAGAGATATTCCCGAATGTATTTTATTGTGGTTGTTTATACTTTCGATTTTAATCCTTATTATTTATGTGATTACAAAATTTTTCTCATTGGAGAAAATACGTAAACTAAAATATTCAAAAATTGCAAAAAACGTTTCAGTGTTGCTTTATTGCATAGGCATTTTAGGGACGCTTTACTGCACAACTTTGTATAGTGCTTTTACATACGGTCCAGAAGAAGTAGTCGTAGAAAATGGAGTGAAAATGCTTGCTCGTGACACTTCATATTTAGATTATGGCAGGGAATATTATAAATATGAAAACACATTTTTCAGAGGCAAACAAATATTAATCGAAATTAGAAATAAAACCTATTGGATATATGATTATAATGGAGAATTAATTGAAATGGGTGAACGTGATTGATTACTGTCCTATTATGAGCAAACTACCCACAGCATTATTTTTCTAACTATATGAATTGTATTTTTATTCGCCAGAAGTAAATATTCAAAGGAGAGTCACTTGCCAACTTTTAAGAAATGAGTAAAGATGATTGCTATATCAAAAGGAATCAAGTTTAATAACCTCGTGGAAACATTCTGGCAACAGAAAATCAGCAAGTGCAAATAAAATATGTAATATAGATAAAATAAGACGACTTACACACAGAAACTTAAATAAATATGTTTAAGTGCTGCTATGAAGTAGCCGAGTTTGAATAGTAACCGGTGGCTTGATGGTCACTGCTACAAATAAGAAATTAATATAATTAGGAAGTTATAACTGGAAGATGATTAATACAGTTATAACTTCTTTTTTGTTCATAATATTTACCATATATAAACTTGGTGGGCGTGCCTGGTGCAACGGGTTATAAAAGAGGATCAAGCAAACAATCTGCAAAGACGAAGGTATTTACTACAGAATCTTTGGCAATGTTACAAGATCAAATGCACCAGTTTGCAAGGAATCAAATGGGGAATCATCCCAATATATATGAAGAGGAAGAACTAAAGAAAATCGAGGAGGTAGAAATACTGACTTGACAAAGGACTATTACATAAAACAAAAGGCAGCTCAGATTGAAGTGTTAAAAATGAGATAAATGAGAAGGTATAAGAATTAAACTCTTTGGAGATGGTTATGGGAGAACTACAACAGAATACAGACAAAGTAGTAGAGAAGTACATTGAGTCGGTTAGTGATTCAGAGATGAAAAAGGACTTTATGAACTATGCTTTGTTAGAACACCCTAAATCGCCATTAGCAAAACTGATTGTGAGTGCCTGGAATAAGTTTAAAGAATGGTGGGAGAAGAATAAGAAACCACAAGTGCAAGAAAAGGCGAAGGCGAGTGTTATAAAGCAGCTGAAAGAGTTGAAAGATAAGGCTGAGAAACAGGGGACGGATAATAAGAGGAATGCGATAGATTAGGGAATAAAGAAATATGGTGAAAGGCAATTCTGGTATCTATTGAGATACTAATTTGATTGAGAACATTGGAATAAAATGGTATAATGTTCGGTATAAAAAGCATATCTTGAAGTAATTGAATTTAGGAGAGTTTTTCGAGGTTTTTATATAATAGGAGGGTGCACGAAGATGAAAAAGACCAGTTCAATTTTAATTATTACTCTAATAATTGCATTGTTTTTGCCTACTGTGGTTTACGCTAATATGGCAGCTCCTGCCGAATCTGATATTGCTTCAGTTATAACGTTTGAAAAAAGCGATGCCATTTCTGTGTTATCGGAAGTATTAGACATAACAGTTAAAGGTTCAAAGGCGGATATTGTTGCCACATATAAAATGAAAAATACTCTCAATGAAAGTATTTCAACGCCATCTATGTTTTTATCACCTAACATTGAAACCAGTGATATAAAGGTGATTGTCAATAACAAGGACACATTATTTGAAGTCAAAAGCTATGCGTTAAATTATGATACAAAAATAGAAACAACAGATTGGCAATATGTTGTCCTTACAGATGGTGAGATTACTTCTCACAACGAAGAACGGACAGTCGATTCAATAACCTTTAATATGGATTTTTTATCCAATGAGGAATATGATGTTATTGTTTCATATAGTTACAAACTTGGCGGGTATCCTAATTATGATTTCGATGCTAAAAATGGCATTATTGAGTATTATCTTACTCCTGCTGCTATGTGGAAGGATTTTTCAAGCTTAACTATAAATCTTTATCTTGATAAAGCTATGCCAATTATAAAAAACAGTAATATTGACTTTAAAAAAATAGAAACACGCACATATCAATATACATCTGATATCCTACCACAGGAGAATTTAAGAATTGTCATAGATGAAAACTGGTTTCAAAATATTTTTAGTACTTTAAAAAGTCCATATCTTTCTTTAACACTTATGATGTTTTCTCCATTTATTTTAATAGCTATTGGAATCATTATTGCAATTGTTATATGGCGTGTTAGAAAAAAGAAAAGGTAAGTTTAAGTACAGATATTATGAGCAAACTACCCACAGCTCAATTTAAAACCATATGAATTGTATTCTTATTTGCCAGAAGTAAATAGTCAAAGGAGAGTCACTTGCCAACTTTGAAGAAATAAGTAAAGATGATTGCTATATCGAAGGAATCCCGCATAATAACCTCGTGGCAACAGAAAATCAGCAAGTGAAAATAAATATGTAATATAGATAAAATAAGACGACTTACACACAGAAACTTAAACAAATATGTTTAATTGTTGTTATGAAGTAGCCGAGTTTGAATAGTAGCAGGGGGGTTACAAATATAAAGAAACAAGTATATTAATGATTACTTGTTTCTTTTTTTACCTATGCTATAATGATGTAAAGAATAAGTATGTTGTTATAGGGTAAGTAGGAGGAATTCATTATGCCTGAGATATCATTATTTTATGGAATAAGAGTAACCATGTATTATGAAGATCATAATCCGCCACATTTTCATGCTGAATATAATGGTAATAAAGCGTTAGTCGATATTAATGAATCGAGAATCATAAAGGGCGCGTTACCCTCTAAGCAATTAAAATTAATCTTGGCTTGGGCTGTTATACATTAAGATGAACTAATGCAAAACTGGGAACTTTCAAAAGATGGTTCGCCATTAAATCGAATTAATCCTTTAGTATAAGAGAGGTGAGTATATGTTCCATAATATAATTCAAGTGATACCAACCAATGAGTATAAAGTATATATCTATTTTGATGATGGGAAAATTGTTTGTTATGATGTCACACCATTACTTAATAAGAAAGTATTTGAACCTTTAAATGATAAAACATTTTTTATGGAAGCATGCACTATATTGAACGATACATTGGCATGGGATATTACAGGAAATCGGGACGTTTCTAAATGTATAGATATTGACCCAGAGATGCTATACGAATTAGATCATATAAAAGAAGAAATCGCTTAATAGTTTGTGATAACACCATCATGATAACAAATTAATAACACTAATGAAACAAACCAATATAAATTAAGAAGTTATTACAGAGAGTCAGTACTCTTCTAGTGATAACTTCTTTTTCTGTTAATGATAGACTTAATAAATCAATATATAAGGAATGAGAAGATTCAAGAAGTTGAAAACATAACAGTATCTAATGAAACGGAACCTGATGTGATGATGGTAGCACCTAAGATGTCCGAATTAGCATTTAGCTATATTCCATTAGATGAAATCTATAGCAAGCTACTGAAACAAAATAAAGCTATATCTGTTATGGAACAGGAACGTGATCAATTAGTAGAAGAAATGAATGAACGAAAAGGTTTATTCAAAGGAAAGGTAAGAAAGCAATGACAAGAGAAAATCGATGAAAAGAACGTTAGGATTCAAAATATGAAGGGGCATCTAGTCCAAATCGTAAAACCTTATCATTACGATACAATAAATGCATTTATGAAGTCATATAAAGCAGCTAAGACAGAATATGAAGCGTATTAAGTAAGCTTAAAGAACTGGAATGGTGGAGAGGAGTCTAAAAATAATAGTGTTGTGAGAAAGTTGCAATTGGGAAAAGAGAAGATAAAAGAGAAAGATCAAACTATTACAGGGAAGAAACAAAGGAATGAAAGTTGTAGGTAATTTATATGTGAGGGGATATGGGCAATATGATACGATTGCTTGTATCCTTTTTTTATTGTTAGTCGAAAGTGTTAGTGGTAAAATATAGGAGATTAAAAAACTAATCTTGAAGGAATGTATGAAAAGAGATTAGATGAGATTATTTATATTTGATTCAGTTATAAAAAAAGTTGTAGAGGGGATATATAATGAACATAAGAAAAGCAATAATAAGTGATTTATCAAGAATTGCAGAGATATATGTTTTTAACAATAGAGTAAATTACTTTCCTATATTCAAAGATAAGATATTTTCATTTGGTGAATTACAAGTAGTTTCTTTAGTAGATAATTATTTCAAAAGGGATGAAGTAATAAAAAATATATATGTGTTTGATGATGGATTAATCAAGGGATTTGTTCAAATGCAAGAAACAGAAATTTGCAAGATATACGTAGACACATTTTTTCAAAGCGAGGGAATTGGGAAAGGATTAATAGAGTATGCGATGAAAGAACTTAATGCAGATAATCTCTGGGCATTAGAAAAAAATACTAGGGCTCTTTCTTTTTATAAAAAACATGGATTTAGGCTAACAGGAGAAAAGAAATTTGAAGAAGATACGATTGAATATCTTGTTAAACTAGAGAGATAAGTTCCAGTTTAATGGTAAGATTATGAGCAATACATTTATTAGACAGCAGGATCAGAAGAAGTAAATATTATAAATATTAGCTAGAAGTTTAATGTGAAAGTAACATGAATAACGATGCATACATAGTGATTTTTTATTATCCTGAAAGAGCTGATTTAATTGGTTAAGCAAGATTGATGTAATAGCAGTTCAACAAATTAGAATTTGAAAGTGAGATGAAATTATGGATATTTGGGAAAAGTTATACTTAAAAGCAAAAGAACAATATCATCCTGAAGAGGTAACTCCATTTATATACGCACATCATGTTGTTTGTGCATTAGAAAGTGAAAATGGTGAAATCTTTACTGGATTTTGTATTGAAAGTTGTGGTGGCGTACTTGATTTATGTGCAGAAAGAACGGCAGCACTAAATATGTATGTCAATAGTGGTCAAACTGTTATTACAAGGTTAATAGCATTTAGGGATAAAGCACCTTTTGGAGAAGGAAGTGGAATGCCATGTGGGGCATGTCGAGAATTTTTAATGCAATTAAATATTAAAAATAAAGATATGGAAATCATGGTTGACTACGAAAAAAGAGAAACGGTGACTTTAGAAAAGCTCTTACCAGATTGGTGGGGGATGTATCGTTTTAAGAACGATGAATCGAATAGCTAAATTCCAGTTTGTCGAATACAGTGTTTGAGCAATACATTACTTAGACAGCAGGGTTAGAAGAAGTAAATGTAATAAATATTAGTTCGTAGTTCAAGATGAAATTAACGTAGATAACGATGTTTTTACATTATTATTTTATTATCTTGAAAGAACTGATATAGTTGATTAAGAAAGATTATTTATATAATAGGAGGATACCTTATGAAATTCAAAGGTAAAATTTCATGGTGGTTTTATGGAATCGTTATAGGTGTTGCTGCGCTCCTTATACCAATAATTATTGTCAGTGCATTTGTTGATCCTAATTTATTTGCGTTAATTTTGAACTTAGTAGTATTAACTTCCACGGAACTATTGTGCATTCCAATAGTACTAAACAATTATGTTGAATTACAAGACGATATGTTATTAATTGTATTTGGACCTATAAAAAAGGAAATCCAATATAGTAACATAATATCAATTTCGACAACCAATAGTGCTAATGCTTCCCTTGCAGCATCATTGGACAGGCTTGAAATAAAAACTAAAGGAAATACCAATGTTATGATTTCCGTTATAGATAAAAAGAGTTTTCTTCACAAAATAAAGGAATACTGTCCAAATATTGTAGTTTCATAATATAAGATTATGAGCAATACATTAATTAGACGGTAGTAATAGAAGATGTAAATGATATAAATATTAGCTCGAAGTTCAAAATCAAATTAACTTATATAATGGTGTTTTTACATTGTTATTTGATTATCTTGAAGAGCTGATATAGTTGATTAAGAAAGATTATTTATAAATAGTGTTCAAAGGTATGATAGAAGAGGTGTGAAAGTCTTTTGACATCAGAATTAGAGGTATGTAAAAGCCTTAATATAGACGAATTACATCTATTTGATTAAAGTGGAAAGGAAAGGAGGAAAATGCATCATGGCAGTATTGAAAAAAATTATTTATAAGCAAGCAGACGAACGCCTTATGTTAGGAATGTTTGAAGAAACCTCTTTTCAAAATGGAGGTAAATCATGGAAAATGTTTTTTGAAGGAGACTTTATTGAAAATCTCAATAAACTATCAGAGGTTAGGTGTTGTGACGATCTAGATGAAAATGACGGGATAGGCTTAATGTATGATTTTAGTGACAAATTTAATTTCAGTATAATCATTGGCGATTTTGTGAAAGTCGGTACCGAGATACCAGAAGGATTATATGCCAAGCATATTCCAAAAGGCTTAGTGGCATATGTTCAAATTGAGGGAGATAATGTCGCCGATATCCTTGATTCAGCATATTTATTAATTACAGAAGCTGTTGAGAAAGAAGGTAAAGAAATTGACTACCCAAATTTTTATTGGGGAGAAGTTTATACTCATGAGCGCTATTCCGAGCCACTAAGTCGGGGCGAGAAGGTGACCATAGATTATATAATGCCTGTAAAACAAAATGGATAAATATAACTACGCCTAATGAGCAAACTACCCTCAGTACTATTTTTAAAACTATAAGAATTGTATTTTTATTTTCTAGAAGTAAATAGTCAAAGGAGAGTCACTTGCCAACTTTGAAGAAATAAGTAAAGATGATTGCTATATCGGAGGAATCCCGCAGAATAACCTCGTGGCAACAGAAAATTAACAAGTGAAAATAAAATATGTAATATAGATAAAATAGGACGACTTACACACAGAAACTTAAACAAGTATGTTTATTTCTGGTATGAAGTAGCTAAGTTTGAATAAGAAAATGCATGGATAAAACCCAGTAAATATGCGGGTTATAGACATTTGAAAGTTTGATTTGATAATACTTTACTAAACCCATTTGTTTAAATAATGCAAGTGGTTTGGTGGTGTAATTCCAATAAAAAAGGTCTTGCTGAATTAGTTCAGTAGGACCTTTCTTGTGTATTACTGTATACTAATCTATTTCTAACGCGTTGAATACCGCTGCTTTTTAAAAATTTGTTTTCTTTTCGAAGTTCTTCTCATTCTTTCCTAGGTCTCAATGTTCCATGAAATAAAACTACTTCACTTTGAGTTTCTAAATCAGTTAGGCATTCTTCACGATAACTCTTAAGCCAATTATAAAAGCTCGGTCTACTTATACCGTATTCTTTAATAAACCTATCAACCGTTCTGCCTTCTTCAAGATGAAGGCAATAATTGAATGTTTAATTGTTGATCATGTTTGTTATTCTTAGGTTGTAACACTCCTTCTATTAAGCAATTCAAGAAACTGAACGTGTGTGTTAGAATTTTGCTTTATCACAACAATTTCTATTGAATTATAAAATGATGAAGGTAGTTAAAGACATCTAAATAGGGGATAGGGGTAAGATTCCTACCACTATATTTTAATTGTTTACAAGTTAAGTAAATGGTAAAATAAAGATGATTTATAGATTGTAATAAGGATAGGATAAGAATCATGATAAAACAACAAATATATGATTATTTAAAAGAAGAAAATATTTGGCATGAGATTACTGAACATAAAGCTGTTTATAATATGGCAGAACTCAGTGATATTGAAATACCATATCCAGAATATGATGCAAAAAATCTCTTTGTAAGAGATGATAAGAAAAGAAATTATTACCTTATTACTGTTAAAGGAGATAAACGGGTAGATTTAAAAGAATTCCGAAAAAATAATAATACAAGAGCGTTGTCATTTGCATCAGCAGATGACTTATACGATATTATGGGACTTCTACCTGGATCAGTAACACCTTTTGGATTATTAAATGATTCCAAACACAAGATCACACTCTTTCTAGATCGTGACTTTATGAATGATCTAGGATTAATAGGCATTCACCCAAACGATAACACTGCAACAGTTTGGTTAAAAGTAACAGATCTTATTAAACTTATCCAACAACATGGAAATACAGTTCATATTGTTCATATATAAGTTGAACTCAATTCAAAAATCGTTAATAAATGAAAGGAGGACTTTATGGAAGAAAACTTGCAATCTAAACTCTTAATAAAAACATTTGATGGTTCACTATTAAATTTAAAAGTCAAACCGAACTGCCTTGATAGTCTTGTTGAATTTGATATTCAGTATTACGATTATGATGGTGATGAATCGTTAATCAATGCTAAGATATTGTTTAATGAAGTTATAGCAATTGATTTTGAAGTTAACTTATTTGATAATCCTATTGGTGCTGAACTAGGAGGATTCTATGAAATATTTAATGAAGATAAGAAAAAGGAAATGGTTGAGAAGATTTTTAACAATCGATTAGAAGGTTTCCTTTATCATGGTGATTATCATTATGATGAAAATGAACCTAATGATATGCTGAATTGGCGTGAACCAATTGAAGAGGTATATGATTTTATAGATCAGTATCATTTGTATCAACAACTCACACAAGGTGGTGTTTATTATATCTTAGCTAGTAGTTATATACTAGATTAGAAATCGTTTACTTGTTAGTGAGACATATGGGAAGTTAGAATGGGGATAAAAGATGAAGATAGGAATAATACAAGCAAGTTCACAAAAAGATAAAAATTCTATAATGGAGACATGTCTTAAAGATGTTATAGATTTAAATAATAATGAGATTATTAACTTTGGTGTATTAAATAATGAAGATTTTGAATGTTCATATATAGAAACAGCATTTGCCATATCGTTTCTATTAGAGAGTCAGGCTGTAGACTTTGTGGTGACAGGTTGCTCTTCAGGTCAAGGTATGATGTTAGCGTGCAATAGTTTACCAGGTATTATGTGTGGTTACGTTGCAAATCCTACGGATGCTTACCTATTTGGACGAATAAATGATGGTAATGCCATATCCTATCCACTTGGATCAGGATTTGGATGGGCAGGAGAAATCAATCTAAAGAGTACGCTTCATACATTATTTGAAGCACCCTTTGGCATAGGGTATCCTATAGAAGATGCAGAAAGAAAGATGCGAGATACGCAAAAATTAAAAGAAATCGGTCACTTAACAAAGAGAAGGTTAATCGATATCCTACCTCTTCTTGATCAAGATTTAATAATTTCACTAATCAAAAGAAAAAGAGTTTTCGATTATATTGTAGATAATGGAACAAACAAACAACTTGTTAATATTTTAAAGTCTTATAGCTTATAAATGCAATCTATTTTATTAACGAATTTATAGCAAATGATGACTATGTAAATCACATTAAGAAAAGAGAAGGAATAACTCACTATGAATATATTAAAAAAATCTAGAGACTTTATATATAGGAATGCAAGACCCTTAGATATGGCAAGATGGAATTATTTATTTGAAGATGGTGAAAAAGAAGATGTTATCAAATGTCTTACATTCTACCAAAATGATGACGGTGGATTTTCTCATGCTTTAGAACCAGATTGTTGGAATGACCAATCAACACCATTACAAACCTGGGTAGCAACAAAAATCATTAAGGAAATAAGGTTAGAGGATAAAAAGCACCCATTAGTATTAGGAATTCTAAGATACCTTAACTCAGGTGATGAATTTGATGGACATTTCTGGAATGGACTCAGTTCTGTAAAAAGTAATAATAATGCTCCTCATGCTCCCTGGTGGTCTTATACACAAGAAAAAGAAACAAGTTACAACCCAACTGCAAGTCTCATTGGTTTTATACTTAAATATGCAGATAAAAATTCATCGTTATATATAACAGCTTGTCAACTAGCAAGAGAAGCATTTATCTATTTAAAGGAGAACTATCCATTAGAATCAATGCATGAAACGAGCTGCTTTGTGGAACTGTATGAGTATATGGAAGAATGCCAGATAAAAGAGATTATCGATTTAAAAGAATTTAAGAATCTATTACAACTACAAATAAAATCAATCATAACATATACTACAGATAATTGGCTCACTGAATACGTCTGTAAACCATCTCAATTTATAAGTAGTTATAAAAGTTCATTTTACATAAATAATGAAGAAATCTATCAGTACGAATGCGAATTTATTAAGGAAACACAAAATGTAGATGGAACATGGGATGTGACTTGGGAGTGGGATGCATATGCTGATCAATGGGCAATCAGTCAAAATTGGTGGAAAGCAGATATTATTATAAGAAATGTTGCCTTTGTTAAAGGGGTTGAAAAAGACAATGAGATGCAATAATGAACGTTTCTCAAGTAGTGTGAGGTTAAGGTTCATGCAGTTATTACTGTCTTAAACCTATTTTCCATAAATGAACTCGTGAAGTCTCTGATCATAGATGTCACTTTATATAAACTTGTTGCGATAATGAAATTGAGTTTGAGCGTGTTGTAAAATAACTCATTTTTTATATGTAATTTTATATCATTGATTACCTCGTTTTTTTCCTGTAGTAAAAATATCGCTTATGTTCAAATGGATAGTTATTTGCCAGGAAGGAAAAGCGGGTAGGATAATAGATGGTAATATATATGTTTTAATTATCAAAAATGTGTGTTTATATCCACACTTGTACGGTATAATAGAGTACAAGTACAAAGTTATATGTAAGGAGAGATCAATATGAGCAGGACAAACTATATTCCACCGTATACAATAACTGATAAAGTAGTAAATTTAGTTTCTGTAATTACGGAATTGGCAACACGAATCATAGTAAACAATGAAATGAGTAATAATCCAAGACTTAGGAGAGACAATCGTATTCGGACTATTCATGCATCACTAGCGATTGAAAATAATTCATTATCTCTTGACCAGGTAACAGATATTATTAATGGAAAAAGAATTTTGGGTGCTGCAGATGAAATATGTGAAGTAAAGAATGCTTTTGAAGCATACAATCAACTGCTAGAAATGAATCCATATAGTATTAGTGATATGTTGTTAGCGCATAAGGTACTCATGAGTGAATTAACAAAAGAAGCGGGAACGTTTCGGAATGGCGGTGTAGGCGTGTTTGCGGGAGACCGGCTCGTTCACATGGCAACGCCAGCAATCCATGTTCCACATCTTATTCAGGAATTGGTAGATTGGGCAAAAACAGAAGAGATTCATCCTCTGATAAAAAGTTGTGTATTTCATTATGAGTTTGAATTTATTCATCCATTTGCAGATGGAAATGGACGAATGGGACGTATGTGGCAAACCTTATTACTATACAGATGGAAGAGTTTGTTTGGATGGTTACCTATTGAAACACTCATTAGGGAGCGACAAGAAGAATATTATAAAGTTCTAGGGGAATGTGATCAAAGTTCCGATTCTGGAAAATTTATTGAGTTTATATTAACGGCAATTTATGATGCTTTGTGTCAAATTGTTGATACCGAACAAGTATACGAACAAGTAACCGAACAAGTAGAAAAACTGTTGAGAGTAATTGGAGAAGATGAATATTCAACAAAGGAACTTATGGAACTATTAGGACTAAAACATAGACCTACATTTAGAGACAATTATTTATTACCAGCACTGGATATGGGTTTAGTTGAAATGACGATTCCAGATAAACCTAAGAGTAATAAACAAAAGTATAGAAGAGTGTAAGATTATATGAAATGACTAATTTAACTTCTTTCGAATGAAAAAGACAGCTTAATATACTAGAGCTATAATAATACAAGAAATAGAGTTAGTGGATATGACTTATGCAATAAGAGCTAGAAATAAATCTAAAATATGACTCTGTTCTTATTTT
>CAMTOK010000052.1 GCA_947074115.1 uncultured Erysipelotrichaceae bacterium
TGGAATTGTTTTACTTTTAACTAAAGGTATAAACCCTTTTTCATCCTGTAAAGAGATAAGGTTCATAATTAAATCATGAATATCATATTCTCTTTCTAAATCTTCTTTGCAAAGAGTATTAATTCTTAATATCTCTTTTTCAAATACATGTAATAAATCTTTCTTTGTTTTTAAATCTAAATCTGTTAAAGTATAAAATTTCATATTCATTTCCTCCTGTTTTCTATACTTTAAGTATATATAACAGAGGTTATATTTTCTTGGTGCCGGGCACCTAATTCAAGTAATGAATAAATTCTTCTTTTGTTTCTGCACTACAAACAATTGTATCTGCTTCTAACGTTAGAATGTCGTTCGTTTCTAAATCTTCAATAATAATACGTTCAAAAGAATCCCATTTATGAATACGACAATAAATCTTTTTTAATTCTTCTTGATCATAATAGGCAAGAAAAAATGACTTTTCATTTTTTAAGAAATGAAGTATACCTGATAATCCTTCAATATTTGAACAACTTTTTTCATCAAAAAAGAGTTCTTCACTTTGATTTAAATCATAATAGAATTGTGGATCTTTTTCATATAGATTTTTAACAACAAATACTATTCTTTCTTTGGCATAATCACTTAATTGAGACCAGATTGTTTGAGCTGTATGTAATGCATAGTATTTTGTTTCACCATGAGCCATAAGTCTTAACCCTTCAAGTTGAACCAATATCTGTGTTAAGTTCTCTACAAGTATTAATGGGTGTGCTGTTGACTGCATGACAACAGCACCACAACGACGATCAATATTTATTTTAATATCTTTCCCTAAAAAAGATAAACTCCCCTTCTTTATTTCTTTTATATCCTCATCAATACGCTCTTGATTATACATCCATAAAACTTGACACGCATCTTGTATCGTATGATTTTTGGAAGGATGAAAAAAACGAATTAAAAACAATTGTCGTTCTACATCATTTGTATATGTAAATGAAGGGACATTTAATTCAACGATTATATGATATTTATTTTTTAATCTTCTCGTTAATTCAACAAAAATATTAACAATAGATTCTTTAGATGAAGAGTACTCAAGGCATGCATCGTATATATCTGCACAAAATTGATCTGGTAAAAGAGGATCATTTAATGTCATTGAACAACATTTTCTATTATAAAAAGCTTGATAACTTTTTGTTCCTTCTAAAATATTCATAATAGTCTTTTTTGTTTTAACAATATGGAATGACATATTGAGTTCAGATTGAATAAATTCTTTTAAAGTCATACTTCTTCTCCTTTTGTTTATTATATTTATAATAATAACACAAACTAAGTTGAAAGTAGGTGTCGCTATGAGTAAAAGTCGAAATAAATTAGTCGTTCCTAATGCCCAAAACGCCATTGATAATATGAAATGGGAAATTGCGAGTGAAGCTGCAATGCAATCACAAGCTGAAAATATGGCTGAGTTTTGTGGGTCTATTGGTGGACAAATCACAAAAAACCTTGTTGAATTAGGTGAAGAACAATTAAAAAACCAAAATAAATAGGGATGCTTTAGCATCCCTATTTATTTATCCTATACTCTGTAAATGTTAAATTGTTTTCTAAAATAGGTTCGTTCATTTGTATACTCAACCAATATAGAAAATCAGCAAAGTGAAATGTCACTTCATTATTCTCTGGTCTTAATAAATCAATATAGTTTTCTCTATCATGATCATTGAAATAGAGAAGAAGAGCTTTATTCATAATAAATAAATTATTATTGGCCTCTGTATCATAAGCATGCCATAATAAAACATAATCTTTTATATCTATTTCAACTTTATTAAAGTCTTCAAGATAGAGTCCTTGATCTAAGTCATAATCATAGACTCTATATTCTTCATTAAATAAGTGTTTGTACTTATTTAAATGTTTATGGTGAAATATATACCCAAATGGTTCATTAAAACATGGAACAAGTCCATCAAATGAATTACTAAAGATAAAATCATATGCTTTTTTTGATAAAGATGGATAAAGGATAGTGTTATCATCCTGATCTTCTAAGTAAGACACTATGACTTCCCCTTCAATCTTCTTCTTACGTTTTATAGATCCTTTTATTGTGACTTCTTCTATATTGCCTTTTATAGAACAGACCGCACAACCCTCATTTTTTAATGGGACCAAATTTCTCTTAACAGTGAGTTCTTTTCCTTTATCATTAATAACACTAACAAAATCACTTTCTATTTCAGTTTCATAGAACGTTTCATAGTTCTTCTTATATGCATGATTTAGATAATCTATATGAACAGAATAATCATCTGGATCGGATACTCTTTTATATTCTGATGTTTCTTTAGGACTATAGTAAGATAAATATTCATCATTATATCCTGTCAGTCCCTCAAGACAAAAAATAAATGTTTCATAGTCTTTCGTCAAAACCATGACATCATTTATGAAATCATCATTTGATTTCTTATCAAATAATTTATAAAATGGTCCTTCATCATGACTGTATTTTACTTCAATATAGGTAGATTCATGTACTTCTATCTTATCATGTGGTAATTCTAATGAATCAAATAATGAAACAAGTTGATCAACCAATCTTTCCTTATGATCATCACATATCACTTTAACTATCAATTCATTATAAAGGTAAGACATAATCTACTCCCCAGAACCAAATACTTCATTATAGAGATCTTCTAAATGACTAGACAATATATGTGATGCTGGATTAGGCATGCAATTTGAATAATATTCAAGTGCTCCTTCTAATAATTCAGCAAGATCCACACTGACAACATCTCCATTAATCGTTAAATCTAATACACCAACCATATTTTCTCTTAATCTTTCTTTAATTCTTTCTTCACTGATAATCTTAAATTCATCACAACTTAATCTTTCATTAATTAATGCAACCAATTCTAATTCAGCCTTTTCTTTATATTCTCTTGGTGTTTGGTCACTTTTAATAATATCAAGTAACTCTTCGTATCTATCATGCTTGTCCATCATTATACCTCCTTATTCTCTTTATAATTAAGTATATGACAGTGAAGAAAACACATGAAAATAAGACAAGCGAAACCTTGCCTTATTTATATTTATTTTTACGTACTTTATACAAATAAAGCACTTCTTGTCATTCTTTCATTAAAATAATCGATATTTAAAAAAACCTCTTAGAGGTTAAATATCTGTCTTATATAACACTTCACAAATCTTATTAACACTACTAATTATGAGGTTTTTAACTTCTTCATCATTCATTATTTTTTCTTCTTTTTTCGTTGTCGTTATTGTATCTAAATAGAGAAGGTATGTTGCATTTGTACTTATAAGTGTCCCTAAGGTATTTAAATAAGCACCTATCACTGCTTGTTCTCCGGCACTAAAAGCTTCATTAAACCCTGCAGCGATGACAACCATTGATTCATCAAGTGCAAGTAAACTCATCTTTGGTATAGCCATAAAATCACCCATAATATAATATGCAAAAATAAATTATATGTTTGTAATATCTATATTAGGACACACTATTTTTAAAGGTAGGTGTAAAATATGACAAAAAATAAGTACAAACATCTTGCAGGACAACCAAAAAAGACTCCAGATCAATTGCGATATGAAATAGCAAGTGATACGTCTATGCAATTACAAAACGGTACTAATGGTGAAAACTATAGCAGCGGAGCATGTGGAGAAATTACAAAAAATCTAGTCGCTTTAGGTGAACAACAACTGAAGAATCAAAATAAATAATCCCGGATAAATCCGGGATTTCTTTTTATTTATATGCTCTTTTACTGTTTTGTTCAAACAAACGATCTATTGATTTAAATATATCTACATCTAAAATATATTTTTGTATGACTTCAGCAATAGCACCTTCATTATTTGTTGCTTCAGTAATATAATCACAATCTGCCTTAATACCTTCAATAGAATTCTTAACACCAATACCTAAACCAGCAGCTTTAATCATTGATAAATCATTAAAGTTATCACCAATGGCAATTGTCTCTTCTTGTTTAACACCTAATAAATTCGCAAGAGATAATAAACCAGCACCTTTATTTACCCCTAAATGATTAAATTCTATAAAACGGTTACTTGAATAACTCACATCTATATGTGTTGTTAAAGATTTAATATCTTCTTCTATCTTATTTAAATAAGTATGATCGGTATTCATATAAAGAACTTTGACAATATCTTCACCTTTTAAGAAATTTAAATTTTTGTGAAAGATTTCAATAACTTCCATTCTACCGCTTAAATAAGCTTTTTCTTCTTCAGTAAAGTTATATACATAGACTTTATCAATTGTATACACGTGTATACAAACATCATATTCTAATCCTTTTTGATATAATGCATCAGCTTGTTCAAAAGTAATCCCCTCAAAATGTAAGAGTTTGTTTCCTTTGTTTTCTGTAATAGCGCCACCGTTAAAAGAGATCACATACTCATTCTCTTCTTCATACAAACCTAATTCTTTTAAAGTATTACCAACTGTATGAAATCCCCTTCCAGTTGCAGGTACAAATTTTACTCCTAATTCTTTGGCCTTAAGAATTGCTTCAAGATTGATTTTCGAAATACTACGGTCATCGTTTAATAATGTTTCATCCAAATCGCACGCTATAATTTTGTACATATCTATCCCCCTGTATAAATTTATTATACTATAATCACGCTTATTAAGATATAAAACTTCAAAATATGAAAAAAGGGAGTTATTCTCCCTTCTTTTCATAACATAGTTTATAAAATTCTTCCTCTTCTAGTGGTCGACTAAAATAGTATCCTTGAACAAATAAACAATTTAAATCTTTTAAGATTGAGACCTGTTCATCAGTCTCCACCCCTTCAGCAATAATAGCTATTTTTAATTGATTCGCCAATGAAATAATACTTCCAACAATATGTTTCGCTCTTTCATTGATAGTTATATTATCTATAAAGCTTTTGTCTAATTTAATTTCATCTACCATGATCGTATCTAAAGATCCTAATGATGAATATCCTGATCCAAAATCATCCATTGACACTATAAATCCATATTGATGTAATTCATTAATAATTTCAATAATACGAACTTCTTCACTCATCGTCACTGTTTCTGTAAATTCTATCAATAAGTATTGAGAAGAAATATTATGACGGTCAATAATCTCTTTTAATGTCTGTGAGAAATGTGGTGCTTCCAAATGATATCTTGAGAAATTTACCGATATTGGGTATAACGGTTTCCCTTCATCTTGAATTTTCTTTAAATAAAGACATGCTTCTTCAAAGATATAAAGATCTAAGGCGATAATCATACCATTCTTCTCTAGTGAAGGAATAAAGCGATCTGGTGGGAAATAGACACCATTTCTATTCCATCTTGCAAGTGCTTCAGCCCCAACGATTTCATTTGTCTCTAAATTATACTTAGGTTGATAGAATGCTTGAAACTCTTTATTCATAAACGCTGTTTCAATATTATTTCTAAACATAACCTCATTTTTCATGAGATGGTAATCTTCATCAGAATAATCTACGAACATATTTGGTCTCATTGATTGGGCCTTACTATGTGCGAGATTTGCCTTTTCTATAATAACGTCAGCCAATTGATTTTCTTCGACAATATAACGTCCTAGATGCAAGTCAATTTGATAACCATCAATAAAGTTTATTTTCTTACGTAATTTCGAAACAAAACCATCGCAAACATCTTGAGATATTTGGTGTGAATAATATGGTGTAAACATAGCGAATGTATCTGAGTATAAACGTGAGAAACACGTTCTCCCATCATCTTCTTTTAAATCCTTACCAATTTTAGCAACAATTCTCAAAACTGAGTTCCCCACATTAAATCCATATGTATCATTAATAAATTTGAAGTTTTTCATATCAAAAACAACACATGCAAATTGTTGTTGAGGTTCATTTTCTAATATCGTTTGAATCTCCTTTTTAAACATTTCTAAGTTAGGTAGTTCTGTCACACTATCAAAATAAGCTGTTTCATAAAGAGTTTTCGTGTATTTCTTATTTGTTTTATTAAAGCGATACAATAAGTATATAAATATAACAGTAACAATGAAAAGCATACTTACACCTGTAATAATTGAATCAACTTTAATCGTCTCAGCAATACTAGCGACATGATCATAATCAACTGCGAGATACATATACCAATCATTGATCCCTAGAGGAATATAATGGGCATAACGTAAAACTCCATCTATGTAATAAGAAATATGTCCCGGTTCCATATGTTCCATATTGTAATGCAGTAAGTCAAGATTACCTAATCCCGCAAATTCAACATTCTCTAATTTCTCAAAAACATTAACTTGATTCTGTGTATCTATTTCATAACTTTCACTTGAAGCAACAATATCCCCATCACCCGTAAAAATTCGAGAAACACCTTTACCGCCAAACGTTGGTAACATTAACGTTCGTAACTTTTGAATTGAATATGATCCGACCATGACACCAACAAGACGATCATCAATATCATAAACAGGTGCTGCCATAGGGGTTACGAGTATTCCCGTAACTTGTGATATGACTGGCGTTCCGACAGTTGTTTGACCCTTAAGGGCACTTTGAAAGTAATCTCTGTATAAAACATCTATTTCTACATTATCTTGGGAAAACCCTTTCCCATATAAATCAACTATATAAAGATTATCAAAGTTTGTATTCACTTTGACCTCTTTCATAAGTTCCACTATTTCTTCTTTTTCTACACGTTCCCTACCGATTAATCCGGCAATATTATTTAAAGAACTCATATCTGATTTAATATCAAGTTCTAGATTATTCTTTTGTTGGACTATGATTTCACTAATATAGCCACATATATACTCTGAAAGATTCTCATTAAGCGAATGATTGTAATGATTAATAACAATACTGCTCACTAAAGTTAGAATAGCGAGAACACTGATCCAGACTTTTAGACTACTCTCTTTTTTCATAACCATGTCTCACTCCTCTTCGACATAATTATACACCAACTCCATATTTTTACAATGAAATTTACTATATTTGAAATAATGAAATGTCTTAAAATGCTAAAAAAATATCACAAATAATAATGATTTTTTGCTCTTATAATAAAAAACATTAGGTTTCCCTAATGTTTATTCGAAATGAGCTGCGACATCAGCAAGGCCTTCAATGATAGCCAAATGTTGTGGACAAACAGCCTCACATTGACCACACGAAATACAATCACTTGCTTTTCCAAATGTTTTTGTTAAGTTAGCATAATATTCACCTTGTGGTGTCCATCCTTTTTCAGCAATCTCTTGTTTATCTGCATTATATAATGAGAAGTATTGAGGAATATTGATTTTCATAGGACATCCATCTAAGCAATAAGCACATCCAGTACAAGGAATAACGATATCGGCATTGATCAAATCAACTGCTTTTTTAATGATTGCCATTTCTTTGTCATCAATTGGTGTTAATTCTTCCATATAACTTGTGTTATCTAAGAGTTGTTCCATATTACTCATACCACTTAATACCATAACGACGTTATCTAAACTTGCAGCAAAGCGAATTGCCCATGAAGGCACAGACATATCTGGATGATAATCTTTAAATAGTTTTTCTACGTCATCTGATACTTTAGCAAGAGTTCCACCTTTTACAGGTTCCATAACTATAACAGGTTTGTTATGTTTTTTAGCAACTTCATAACAGGCTCTCGATTGAACTCCAGCACTGTCCCAATCTAAATAGTTGATTTGTAGTTGAACAAATTCAAATTCAGGATGATCAGTTAACACTTGATCAAGGAGTTCAGGTCCATCATGATATGAGAACCCAATTGATTTGACTAATCCTTGTGCTTTCTTTTCTTGAATCCAAGTGAAACAATCTAATTCGTTATAGACATCAATACTGTGTGCATTGATATCATGAATTAAATAATAATCAAAGAAATCAACACCTGTCTTTTCACATTGTTCATTAAAGATACGATCTCTATCCTCTTTTGTTTTAATAAATCCAGCATGTAATTTAGTTGTTAAAGTATAACTATCTCTAGGATGTCTTTTAACCAATGCTTCTTTAACAGCGTTTTCGCTTTTAAATCCACAATACATCCATGCAGTATCAAAATAAGTAAAACCTCTTTCTATAAATGTATCTACCATCTTCTTTGTTAATTCGATGTCAATGTTTCCAGCATCATTTTCATCTAGTAATGGTAAACGCATTAATCCAAAACCTAATTTCTTATTCATCATTTTCACTCCTTTACCTTCTTAGTATACTACCTAAACTTAACTTTAGGTCAATATAATTTGTTTTTATATTATGAAATAAATATGTCAAAAGATACGATTTCATATTATTCGACTTTATATTCAACATAAGACATCTAAAATATGGTAATCTAATATTAGGAGGTGTGCTTATGGATCCCTTTAATCATCACGATCCACAATCTTCGTGGATTACCCATAATATCATTAATGAAGATAATAACCAACCGCACATAACAGCAAGAAGTCTATTTATATCCTCTATTAAATTTATTCTCTACGTATTTTCTATAATGTGTGTCTCTATTCCAATTGTCATCATGACTGATATTTATCAAAATGCTTTTGATCAGTCTGGATTTATGATTATTATTGTTTTTATAATAAGTATTTTACTTATTGTTCATTTTATGCGTTATAAAAGATTACGAAAAGTTAAGATAGGGATAAAAACAGTCACTTGTATTACTGTTGTTTTATCTATTATTATCGGTGCATATTTAATAGATCATAGAGATAACCTCGATACTAATGAAGCTCGAATTTATATCAGTGCAAGTCTTGGTGATCTCGCTATACCTGCCTATAAAACTACATTTGAAATAGACAAACATGACAATAATAAAATCTTTGTTATTACAACCTTTAATGACGAGCCTCGTCTCTATAAGAATATATGTATAGCGATGACTCAAATATCAAAAACTTCACTTGCTAAACAGTTACCAAACAAACGTATTATCCATGCATTTTATATCGGACAAAGTAAAGCCAGTGCAACCTATTCATTTGATGAAGATAAATATACTCTCTATATTGATAATAAACTCTATGATAATTATTAATTTCATATAAGTAAATATGTATTTTTTTCCTTTTTTCCTATATAATACTCTTAATTAGTGGGGGTAATTATGAAAAAAGGAATTTTAATGACGATACTTGGTACTACATTTTGGGGAATTTCAGGAACGATAAGCCAATTCTTATTCTCTAATTATGATGTTAATACAATTTGGTTAACATCAATAAGAATGGTCTTTGCAGGAATTATATTATTAGTTATTGGTTATATAAAAGAAAAAGAGAAACTCATTGGAATTATAAAGGATAAAAAAGACAGAACAAGACTCATTATCTTTGCGATCTTTGGTCTCATGCTTTGTCAATATTCATACCTTTCAGCAATCTTTCATTCAAATAGTTCTACTGCTTCAATATTACAATATCTTAATCCAGTTTTTATAATGTTATACTTATGCTTTACAATAAAACAATGGCCTAAGAAAAAGGAACTCTTCTGCATGTGTTTAGCATTACTTGGTGTCTTCGTTCTCGTCACGCATGGTGATCTTCACTCAATGGTGATTACCCCTACCGGGTTATTCTGGGGTATCATGTCAGGTATAACTGCAGCGGTCTATAGTTTACTCCCACGCAAAATCATTGCAAAGTGGGGAAGTTATAGTGTTTGTGGATATGGAATGCTATTTGGAGGTCTCCTCTTAAGTGTTCTTGGACAAACGTGGCAATACAAAGTCGTATTAGACTTTGCAGGTTATCTCGCTGTATTTGGAATTATACTCTTTGGAACAGTTTTAGCATTCACGCTTTATCTTGTCGGTGTCACTAAAATCGGTGCAATGAGCGCTTCTCTAATCGCTGCTTTTGAACCCTTATCAGCAACACTATGTATGTGTTTATGGTTAGCAGTTCCCTTTACGATATATGATTTTATTGGTTTCTCATTGATCATTATCACTATCCTGACACTATCACTCACAAAACAGCAAATACTAGATTCTAAGAACAAACTGATTCTTATAATAAATAATGTAAAGAAATCCAAAAAAACGCCTTCTTAGGCGTTTTATACTATCTGGAATATATAGAATTTTAAATATGATGTTTCTTCCATTGTCCAAAGAATAGGATGATCATGACTTTGTTGTGTAACAGAAACTTGTTTCAAAGTCACACCAGTTTCACTCGCTGCTTCTCTTAACATCTTTTCAAAGTTATCCGTTTCCATGAAACGTGAACAACTACAAGTAATTAAATAACCACCCTTTTGTAATAACTTCATCGCTTGCATATTAATTCTTTTGTAACCATTATATGCTTGGTTAATTGTACGTCTTGATTTTGTAAATGCTGGTGGATCTAAGACAATAATATCATATTGACCAACCGTACATTTATCTAAATAATCAAAGACATCATCTTTAACAAATTTAATTTTCTTTTCTAAATGATTAAGTTTAGCATTATTATAACCCTGATCTAACGCTGTTTGAGAGACATCAACCGCGGTTACTGCACTTGCTTCTCCATATGCTGCATTTAACGCAAAACCACCTGTATGGCTAAAACAATCTAAAACTGTTTTTCCATAAGACATATTTCTCAGTAAAACTCTGTTGTCTTTTTGATCTAAGAAATAACCAGTCTTTTGACCATTTTCTACATCTACATGTAATAATATACCATTTTCATTAATGATTGTTTTAGTTGGTAAATCACTATTCTTCCAATATCCTTTTTCAGATGCAAGACCTTCTTTTGAACGAACATTAATATCATTTCTTTCATAAATTCCTTTAACATCTTGATTATCATTATGTAACACTTCTAATAAAACATCATAGAGCATATCCTTTATTTGTTCTAATCCGTATGAACTGATTTGAGTGACTAAGATTTCATTATAACGATCGACAACTAACCCTGGTAAAGCATCAGCTTCACCAAAAACCAAACGACAATTCGTTAAATTATGTCTTTCTAATGTTTTTCTAAAATCATAAGCAAATTGAATTCTTCTTTTAAAGAAATCACGATCAAAAACATCATTTCTTTCTTTACTTAAAATACGAACAGTTATATGACTTTCTTTAGATAAGAAGCCTGTTCCTAAATAACGACCAGTCGTCGTTAATATCTCGACAACTGAACCATTTGGTATTGTGTCATCTAATTCTAATACATTATTTTTATACATCCACATTTGGCCGTTATCTAACCATTTTTCACCTTCAGGAGAAATAATAACGCTTGGATATTTCATCTTCATTTTGAGCCCTCACTTATTTGTTTTCTTCACTAGTCATATTAAACTATTCACTGTATGAATACAATCCTTTTAAGGGATTATATATTCAAATGCCAATTCATTAAAAACTGTATTCTCATCAATTATTTCTTGATGGATTCCATTAACTTGTATAAAACCATACTGTTTATAAAATGATAATGCTGGTTCATTAAAATCAACAACTAATAACCTTATTCTTTTTATACCCTTTTCTTTTGCGAAATCAACAACACTATCAATCATTTTATGTGCCAATCCTTGTCTTTTAAATAACGGATCAACAACAAATCTTTCTATATATAAAGATGAATTGACTAATGACCACTCAAAGGATTCTTTTGCCGTATGATTTAAACACAAAACAATAGAGGATACTATTGTATTATGCTCTTTTAATATAAATAATTCTTGATTGATGATATCTCCCTCTATAACTTCACTAGGATAATAATCATCCCAAATAAAGAGATTTTGTTGTTTCATATCATTTACTGTTTTCTTATAGAGAATCTTTAATTGTTCTAATTGTTCTAATGTTGCTTGTTCTAATTTCATAGGAACCCCCTTTCCCTATCATACAAAATATAATGATAGAAAGATATGAAAAAACGTATCTTGACGATACGTTTTACAGATTTTTGAT
>CAMTOK010000053.1 GCA_947074115.1 uncultured Erysipelotrichaceae bacterium
ACTAGACTGAACTTTTTTATTTTATGTGAGTTGCTCAAAGTTTTCATTGACTTTGTATAAGAGAGTAATGATATCATCTTTCGATAATACAAAATCACTTTCAAACCATCTCGATATGATAGCATGACAACCATGAATATTATAAGTGGTTAAGAATCTCATTTCATCAGTGATTTCACTAAGGTGGTCGACTTGTAACCATATATTTAAATAACATGTTTCTAAAACAGCGCTAACTCTATTTAAAAAATGTGGATCAAAAGAAGGACCATAACACATATGACAGATATTTTTATTATCCCAAACGTAATTGATAAGGATTGTAAATAATTCTTGATTAGAGTGGTTTATATTCTCTAAAAGTAATGACGATAGGTCATGTATTGTATTGTTTTGTATCTCTTCGTAGAGTTCATAGATATCCTGATAATGGACATAGAATGTTGCACGATGTATATCTGCTTCTTCAGTTAATGATTTAATGGTTATACGATCTATACTGTTATCCTGTAATAAATTGATTAAAGCATTATGTATTGCAGTTTTTGTTTTTCTAATTCGTCGATCTTCTTTCAATTGAATACCTCCTAAACGACAAATATAAAAGATGTGTCGTTTAGCCAACATTTATAGAAATATTGAATATTGTAAAACGACTATGTGTCTATTATCATATATATTGTTATTAAGGTCAAGGAGGAAAATATGAAACAAAAAAGGATTGAAACACGATCATTAATCATCAGTGCAATCGTAAATATTATAATGTCTTTTGCAGGTTTTTGGGTTTATAAAACAACGGGAATCAATGCGTTATTTTTAGATTTTAGTTTTTCATGTATAGCAGCTCTCTCGATTATAACGGCTATATTGATTTCACATTATAGTAGAAAAACTACTCAATATTATCCAAATGGATTATATTTTTTAGAACCGCTCTATGCAATATTTAAATCATTATTAACGTTGACTTTGTTAATAGTGACAGTATTAGCGACATCTTATTCTGCTTATAAGTATTTTGTATATGGTATTGGAGACGTTATGAATATAGGACCAATCTTTCCATACGCTATTTTAATGGTGATCTTATGCTTTGGGCTTGCCTTGTTTAATAAGTATCAAAATAAAAGAATCAACAATATCAGTACAATTTTAAATGCAGAATCTAAGAGTAATATGATTGATGGAATCCTCTCATTAGGTGTTGGTCTCGCAGTTCTTCCACTTTCTATTATATCTTTAGATAGCCATTTGGGTTTCTTACATTACACAGGAGATTTCTTTATAACGCTCATATTGGTGTTGATATCTTTAAAAGAACCAATTCGTGTTTTAAAAGAAGCTTTTCATGAACTATCAGGAGGATTATTACTAGAGAATGATTTAAATAAAATGATAGAAGACTTATTAAAAGAAAATCTTTTAGAAGAGTATTGTCAGTATTCTATTTATAAAATGGGGATGAAGTTAACGGTAGAAATGAAATTTAATGATACAATACAAGACTTACATTTTATTAATGAAGCAAAGCGTAAAATTAAGCTTAAATTATTAGAAAACTATGATCATATTGAAGTAAAGATATGTATATAAGAATGAAGGATTGCCAATTCTTTAAATGAGGTGATTCTATGTTTGATAAAATATTTCATTCTAAAAAAGTGAGTGAATCATTGATCATTGCTTTGGTGATGGCTGTTGTTGGTGGATATTTAGATATCTATACTTATTTGTGTAGAGGGAAGGTATTTGCGAATACACAAACAGGAAACTTAGTCTTATTAGGTCATCATATTGCGCAAGGAAATATAGATAAAATCTTTTATTATATAATGCCAATACTCGCATTTATGATCGGTGTTGGGCTCGTTGAATGGTTAGAACACAAATGGAAAGATCGAGAGATTTCGTGGCACCAAGTGGCATTAATTATTGAAATGATTGTTTTATTAATTGTTTATTTTATACCAATAGGATCTTATGATGTTCTTGCGAATATCCTAGTTTCTTATACTTGTGGCTTACAAGTGCAAACATTTAGAAAAGTAAATAAACTAAGTTATTCTTCAACTATGTTTACGGGTAATGTTAAAAATGCTGCTGAACGTTTATCAAACTATGCAATAACGAAAGATTTAGAAGCATTAGAAAGTTGTCTTATTTATTTATTGATCATTATCATGTTTGTTGTTGGTGGGGTCGTAGGAAGTTTATTTATTGAAGGTATCGAAGGACATTCTATTGTCATCGTTTTATTTTTATTAGCAATTGTCTATTTTATTGTTCACAAAAGAAAAGGTGTTAATGAGATGTAATCTCATAACACTTTTTTTGTAAGTATTTTACGATTGATAAATATTAAATAACGTATTGAAATAGCATATACTTGTATGAACCTTCATATTTATATATTTCGTTTGATGAATATTATTTATTTTATTAATAAATTATTGACATAATTTTTACGATATGTATAATTAAGTTATGCTATATGAAGCAAGCTGAATGAAAAGACAGTTTGTGGATAGAGCTCTGGAGAAGCCTAATCTCGAATTAGGTGCCGAAGGTGCAAGAGTTATACTCGAATCTCTCAGGCAAAAGGACAGAGTCAAATATTTGGGATACCCCCATTCTATTTGTCATTTGTTTTAACTGAGAATTTGCGAGGCAAATTCTTTTTTATTTATCTGTAGAACAAGGGGGAAACAAGAATGATTGAAATAATCGAGCAGATTAATAATACCTTAAATAACTTAGTGTGGGGTGTTCCTGCATTAACATTATTAATAGGTACAGGTGTGATCATGACGATCATCACAAAATTCTTTCAATTTAGACATTTTGGTCACGCTATGTCAGAAACAATTGGGAGTTTATTTAAAAAGAAAGATATCTTAAAATCAAAAGATAAAAATTCAATTTCACAATTCCAAGCTTTATGTACAGCTTTATCAGCAACAATTGGAACTGGTAACATTGCAGGTATCGCATTTGCGATTACAAACGGTGGACCAGGAGCAATCTTCTGGATGTGGATCGCTGCCATTGTAGGGATGATGACAAACTATGCAGAAAACGTATTAGGAATTTTCTACCGTCGTAAAAATGCTGATGGTGAATGGTGTGGGGGACCTATGTACTATCTAAGAGATGGTCTTGGTGCAAAATTCCCTGCTATCGGTAAATGTTTAGCTGTTTTATTTGCGATCTTTGCTATCTTTGCATCATTTGGTATTGGAAACATGAGCCAAGTGGCATCAATTAAAGACAGTGTCTTAAACGTTGTTCAATTTACTGCAGATCCAAAGGTTAACAATATTATTATTGGATTAATCGTTGTGACATTTGCAGGTCTTGTTATTCTTGGGGGAATCACAAGAATCGCAAAAGCGAATGAAAGAATCGTTCCAGTTATGGCCGTGTTCTATATTATTGGAACTGTTGTTATTATAGGTATGAATGCTGATCAAATTGGTCCTGCATTTGCAGCAATTTTCAAAGGTGCATTTAACACAAGCGCAGTCGTCGGTGGTGTTGGTGGTGCCGCAATTAAACAAGCAATCACATGGGGATTTAAAAGAGGGGTCTTCTCTAATGAAGCAGGTCTTGGATCATCAGTTATGGTTCACTCTGCATCAAACGTTAAAGAACCAGTAACTCAAGGGTTATGGGGGATCTTCGAAGTTTTCTTCGATACTATTATTGTTTGTACTTTAACAGCTTTATTAATTTTAACTTCAGGTTCAGTTGACTTAATTACTGGTGCATCTTTAACAGGAGCAACGAAATTAGGTTTAGCGACAGAAGTATTCACAAATTCATTTGGAACATTTGGTGGAATCTTTATCGCTATTGCAGTTGCTTTATTTGCATTCTCTACAGTTTTAGGATGGAGCTATTATGGAACAAAAGCTTGCGAATATTTATTTGGAACAAAATCAACGACAATTTATAAAATTATATTCTTAGTTGTTGTTATGTTAGGATGTATGTTACATGCTGATTTAATCATTGATATTTCAGATACGTTTAATGGATTAATGGCTATTCCAAACTTAATTGGGGTCCTCTCATTATCTGGTGTTGTCTTGGCAATTACCAAGAACTACTCAAAACGTCATTTCAATGGTGAAAATATAAAACCAATGCTTTCTCATTTTGAAGATTTACAAAGAGATGCAGAAAGACGATTAAAAGAAGACTAATAAAAAGCCATCACTTTGTGTGATGGCTTTTAATCTTCTATATCAATGGACAGTAAACTTTCCTTATATTCAACATGCATCTTGATAATTTTGTAAAGAGATGCAACAACAGGGATCCCTAATAACATTCCAGGTATACCTGCGAGTGCACCAAATACCATAACTGATGCAAGAACATAAATACCAGGTAATCCAACCTTTCCACCTACAACCAAAGGGTAACAATAGTTACTTTCTATTTGTTGTACAATAATTAAGAGTCCTAAGAAAATAAGTGATTTAATAGGATCGACAGTAAAGACCATAAACATCCCTATTGCACCGCCAACGTAAGCACCGACAATGGGAATAATATTGATTGTACCAACTAATGTCCCAATCATAATGGCATATGGAAGTCTAAAGACTAACATAACACCAGCAACAGCGACCCCAAGAATACAAGCTTCTATACATTGACCAGCGATAAATGAACTAAAAGTGGAATGAAAGACATGTAAATAAGTATCTGTAGACTTTTGCATTCTTTCACTTAAATATAAATGAGTTAAACGATAATACAGTCTTTTGAATCGATCTTTTTCTAATAATATATAAATTGCAAAAATACAAATCAATAAAATATTAAATGCACTTCCTGCAATAGTAGAAACAAGATTAAATGTTGTATCAAGAAGACTTGTTAAACCAGTTCCAGCTATTGATAAAACGCTATCAAAAACATTTTGCCAATCAATCTGTAAATTAGATATTGCTTGAGCAATATTTGGTATGTCTTCAAACACTTTGACTAAGTAAAGTCTAAATCTTTCAAAGTTACTTGGTAATGTCTCAAATAAGACAGATATAGCGTTAATAAATTCTGGAACGATTAAGTTAATCAAAAAGTAAAAAACAACACCAATAATAATGAATGATATAAGTAAACTTAATCCTCTTTTGTATCGAATGAGAACATTGTTTTTCGTATCTTCTAACAAGTTTTCTATATGTCGCATAATAAGGTTAATGACATAAGCAACCATACATGCGATAAGAATATTCGAAAATGCTGAGTAGAACCATTTTAATATATTAAATACAAATGAAAAATTATAAACAAGAATTAAGAGACCAGCAATAATAAATATATATTTGGTGATCATCTTATCAATTTTTCTATAATCCATTTTTATCACCTCTTCTTTAACCGTTATTATACACCAAAAATGGTAAAAAATATATGAAAAAGAAATATCATATTAATATAGGAAATAACCTTGTTATATGATAAAAAATAGTGTATGATAATAATAAATTATCAATAGGGGGAATGACGTATGAATAATACATTATTATTGATTATCTGGATCACAGGGGTACTCGGTGTATTGTCACTGATTTATGGAATCTACTTGTTAGTGGCAGATAAAGAAAATATATATAAAAGAAAAGTTGGAATTATTTATATTTATTTCGCAATTGTTTTTTTAGCCTTAAGTATTGTAACTTTTTCTACACAATTAATATATGTTTTCCTATATGTTTTATCAGTTCTATTATTATTAATTGGATGTATGCAAAGATATAAATTGTTTAAAGCAAAGTAGCGTCATATGACGCTTTTTTTATTTGTCGAAATATGGTACATTTGAAGTGGTGATAAATATGAAGAAAAAAATAATAATAACTTTATCAATACTTAGTCTATTTGTTTGTGCTTTTTTAATATATATGGTTTTTTCTCAAGTATTGATTGCACATAGACATAGTTCTTATAGTCCAAGTTATGAAAAGGTTGATATAAGTGAAATATTAGATCAAAAAGAATTAACATACGATGATTATGAAATTCTCTTTAAACAAACAGGATTAGGTCCTAAAGCAGTTGATTTGTTAATGGATGATCGTCAATATAAAGAAAAAATGTTAGAGTATCAAGATATTTATTTTCTTGAAGAAGATGTCGATTGCGTACCTTTGCTTGGTTGGTTTACAAGAGAAGATCAAAAAGAAAATACACCAGCATTTACATCAATTCAGTCTGGTGATATATTTGTATCTCTATCGACTCATACATTAGGGTGGAGGCATGGACATATCGCAATAGCCTTAAATGAAAACTATTTTTTAGAAAGTACATCATTAGGTAGTCCATCGACAATTGTACATAAAAGACATTTATCTAGATATTCAAACTTTGCATTATTAAGAAGTAAAGATGAAAATAATTCAATAGGACAAGCAGTCGCTGCCTATGCTTATCAAAATTTATACAATGTCCCTTATCGTTTGTTCTCTGGTTTATTTGGTCGTAAATATATAAATAAGGATACTTCATCATTTGGAGGACACTGTTCCTATCTTGTTTGGTATGCTTTTGCATCATTGGGTATTGATTTAGACAGTAGTGGTGGGAGTATTGTCACACCAAGAGATATATTAAAAAGTGATCAATTGGATTTGATTCAAATCTATGGAATTAATCCAATACTATTTTTAAAATAAAAGTGCATATAATTAGTAATGTTTATTATTAAGTGCTACAATGTGCTTGTAGATAAAAATAGGAGGATTTAATATGAAATTACAAAAATGTGAAATCTGTGGAAATATTGTTGAAGTGATCGTTGATAAAGGAGTTCCTTTAATGTGCTGTGGTACAAAATTAGTTGATTTGGTACCAAATACAACTGAAGCAGCAACTGAAAAACATTTACCAGTCGCTTCAATTGAAGGAGATCAATTATTAGTAAGCGTTGGTGAAGTTAACCATCCAATGACACCAGAACATTTAATTACTGCGATTACTGTTGTCTTAGGAGATACTGTTCAAACAGTTACATTAAAAGATACTGATGAACCAAAAGCAACATTTGCATTAAACGGATACAAAGGTAAAGTAGAAGTTTATGAATATTGTAACTTACATGGTTTATGGAAAACTGAATTAGAAGCTTAAAAAGAAGACTTGTCTTCTTTTTTTATATCTAATAATGAATATATTGAGTTGTCATAGGCATAATACATTTGGAGATGAGATTATGAAATTTTATAAAACTGATGGAGAACATTTTTTTGTTCAAATGAATAAATTAGATTACATTGATGATAACTTAATTGAAGTAAATGAAGGAAATCATCACGGTGATGAAGTCAAACATGCACCTGTTTTAACTTATGAAGACGATAGAGTCACAATTAAAATTGGTGATATTATGCATCCTATGACTTTAGATCACCATATTCCTATGATTTATATGGTCACTAACCTAGGTGGTCAATATCGTTTATTAAGTCATTTAGATACACCAATTGTCACATTTACATTAAGTGAAGGTGAAGTTGTTGAAAAAGTATATGCTTATTGTCAACTACATGGTTTATGGAAATTAGAACTATGAACATACACTTGTATGTTCTTTTTTATATGATACAATATCCTTGGGTGATAAAATGTTAAATTTAATAAATAAAAATCAATTTGATTCAATCTATGAATTGTTTGAATCATCATTTCCAGCGTGTGAATTAAGAGAAAAAGAAAAGGTAAAAGAATTATTTGAAAATGGCCAATTAAAAATTTATGGTTCATCTGATTCTCTTGTTGCGATGTATGTATGGGAATTTGAAAAATTTGTGTATTTAGAAAACTTCGCCGTGTCTTCAAAATATCGTGGACAGGGGATAGGTGGGAAAGTTCTATTAGAATTGATTCATTTCTTTCCATCAAAAACAATTGTGTTAGAAGTAGAAAAACCATATGATGACATGAGTACAAGACGTGTTGGTTTCTATCAAAGATCTGGTTTTGTATGGAATGAATTTGCATATAAACTACCACCATTAAGAGATGTAGAAACTGATGTTGATTTACATGTTATGAGTTATAAAAATCAATTAAATCAAGAAGACTTTAATGAAATAAAAGAAGTACTATTTAAAGATGTTTATATGTGTAGGAGATAAAGATGGAATTATTAAAAGAAAAGATTATTCAAGAAGGTGTTGTCAAAGCGGGGCAAGTTTTAAAAGTTGATCACTTTTTAAATCATCAAATAGATGTAGAATTATTAGATCAAATGGGCCAAGAGTTTTACAATCATTTTAAAGATAAAAAGATAACAAAAATATTAACAATTGAAGCAAGTGGAATTGCGATTGCAGTTATGGTTGCACGTTATTTTAAAGTTCCTGTTGTATTTGCAAAAAAGAATAAAACTTTACAAGTGTCAAATGATGTTTATACAAGCAGTGTTGCTTCATATACACATCAAACAACAAATCAAATTATTGTTTCAAAATCCTTTTTAAGTGAAGATGACCATGTTTTGATTGTTGATGACTTTTTGGCACAGGGAGAAGCAACTTTAGGATTGATTTCTCTTGTTGAACAAGCAGGTGGAACAGTTGAAGGTATTGGTATTGCTATTGAAAAAGGATATCAAGCAGGTGGTACACGTTTAAGAGAAGCAGGTTATGATTTACTAAGTTTAGCTATTGTTTTAGATATGTGTGAAGAACCAAGACAAATTACTTTAAAATAACTTTAGAAAATATTTCATTTTAATGTGTTTGTTTTGTGGTACAATAGCAAAAAAGGAGGACTTGTATGAAAAAGATTAAAATTAATATGCTTTCTTTTGCAGATAAAGTTGCAGGACAAGGCGTAGGTAGTGCTTATTTAGAACAAGTTAATCTGATTAAAGAGGGTGCAAATGACTTATTTGATGTTGTTATTAATGACACAAACCCTTCAGATATCGTACACGTTCATTCAATTGAACCAAATAATTACTTAAAAATGAGAATGACAAAAGGGAAAAGTGTCACTTATGTTCACTTCCTACCAACAACATTAGATGGAAGTATTAATCTTCCAAGAATAGCGTTTGCGGTGTTTAAATGGTATGTTATTCGTTTTTATAATAAATCAGATCATCTTGTTGTGGTCAACCCAATCTTTATTAGAGACTTAGTGAATGCAGGGATCGATGCACGTAAAGTCACATATATTCCAAATTATGTGTCAAAAGAAGACTTCTATCCTATCCCTAAGGAAAGGGTCCTAACATTAAGAGAAAAATTAAATATTAGTCAAGATGCGTTTGTTTGTATTGGAGTTGGACAAGTTCAAACACGTAAAGGTGTTATTGATTTTGTTGAAACAGCAAAACGATTACCTGATGTGACATTTATATGGTGCGGTGGTTTCTCGTTTGGGAAAATTACCGATGGATATGAAGAATTAAAAGCTGTGGTTGAAAATCCCCCAGCAAATGTGAAGTTCTTAGGTATTGTCCCTCGTGAAGAGATGAATGATATGTTTAATGTGGCAGATGTTTTATTTATGCCAAGCTTAAATGAATTATTCCCAATGGCAATATTAGAAGCTGTAAACATTGGTAAGCCTTTATTATTAAGAGACCTGGAATTGTATGAAAATATATTATTCCATAAGTATTTAAAAGGATCAAATGTAGAAGAGTTTACAACACAAATCATGAATTTAAAGAATGATCAAGAACTCTATAAAAATTATTCAAATAAATCATTAGAAATATCTCAATATTATTCAAAAGAAAACGTATTAGCAATCTGGAGACAATATTATTTAGATGTTTATCATGATAAAGGTGAAGTCATTAATGAAGAACAGTCAGCGTAAAGATATGTCATACATATCTTTTCTTTTCTTAAGAATAAAGAAACGATTTAGAGCAACACTATATATGGTGAAGCATATGATTTTGAATATAAAAGAAGCATTTTTTAATATTAAAAACAGAATTAAAGCTATTATTATTTTTGAAGCATTCCATAAGTTTTTTGCGATATTCTTCTTATTTCCAATTATACAACAGATTATTTCATTAGCGACGAATCGTTATGTTGGAGATTATTTAGATCTAAATGGGATGCAAACATTATTATTTCAATGGCAAACCTATATCTATTTGATTGCTATATTAATCCTATTTGTTTTTTGGACTTCAGTTGAATATTTCTTTTTGTCCAATGTATTTTTTAATCCAGTTATTTCAATAAGAGAATTATTAAGTATTGGTGGTCACAGACTTGTAGCAGCAATGCATTATCATAAAAGACAAGTCTTTGAATCATTTTTGGCTTATGCATCATTATTAGCACTTATGTTTGTTGGTGTTGCTCGCTATCGTTTATCATTGTTTGCGATGGTGTTTGACTTCATTAACCTTCATACATTTATTAAAGTGCTCGTTATTATTTTGATGATTTTCTTGTTTATTTGGGCATTAAAAGAAGTATTATTTTTACCATACTTCAATTATTTATTTGAAGAACATGTTAAATATGACCTTAAGAAGATGTTGATCTTCTATTATAAATTTGTTCCTTATCTCATTTTCCTTTTTATCTCATTTGTTTGTATTTCACTACTCGTTCATGGAACAGGAAGTTTAATAGCGTATTTGGTTAAAGATCATTTGATTTATAGTGAAATGTTAGGAATAAAATATGTTTTACAGTGGTTAAGAACAGATATTATTTTCTTATTTGTTCCTTTTGTTTCATTTGGGATTATATCTATTTTAATACAAGATGATCATCCATTATTGAAAGAAATCGCAAATAGAGAAATTAAAGTGACAAATTATAATGCGACAACAAGTCGCGTCATACTTATTATTGTTGCATTAATTTATGGACTTCATAGTTTATACTATGTTTTACCTTACTTTGATGAAAATGCACCAAAGAGAAATTATAACCCAACAGTTATAGCGCATAGAGGAACGTCAGTATGGGCGCCAGGGAATTCACATGCCAGCATTAGTGAAGCGATTAGAATGGATGTGGATTATGTAGAAATGGATATACAGGTTACAAAGGATGGGATACCAGTTTTATTCCATG
This sequence comes from uncultured Erysipelotrichaceae bacterium, assembly GCA_947074115.1. Classification (GTDB taxonomy): domain Bacteria; phylum Bacillota_I; class Bacilli_A; order Erysipelotrichales; family Coprobacillaceae; genus CAMTOK01. The sequence continues at coordinate 11,085 of CAMTOK010000053.1, forward strand.
ACCGTAATCTTGCCTCAAGCAATACAAATGCTGATGAGTTTGGTTATGAAGGAAAACGAATTAAAGATTTAACTTATGATGAGTTAGAACAATTAACATTAACGACGTATTTTCCAGATCAATACCAAGAAAAAATCATTACACTTAAAACAGCCCTTTCAATGATGAATAGACGTTGTGGAGCAATGATTGAAATAAAGACAACAGATTATGATGATATTCAATTGATCAAAGAAACAATTGAAGCAAGTCATTTTACATCTCACTACTATATACTATCTTTTGATTTAAATATATTAAAGTATTTTTCAGATGAATTACAATGTGATACCAATTTACTCTTATCGGGTTATATTGGGACACTTGATAGTATATTAGAAGCTGATTATGTCAGTGCATTATCTTTTGAATATGCAGCATTAAATACAAAAGTTATACAGTCAATACATAGAGAAGATAAAAAGGTTTATGTATGGACTCTCAATGATCATGATCAAATTCAAAAATCTTTATCAAGTGGTGTTGATGGTATTATTACTGATTTACCATCACTTGTACAAATGAACTTATTTGATACAACCAATGGGACATTTATAGATATATTTAAATTTATGACTTCATAAGAAAAGAC
>CAMTOK010000054.1 GCA_947074115.1 uncultured Erysipelotrichaceae bacterium
TATTATTACTAAGATAATCAATGATTATCTTTTTTTGTTTGCTTATGATACCTATCATAATGTCATCTTTTACTATTGAATATATTAGTACAAAGAAGAAAAAAGGAAGGTAATAAGGACACAAAAATGAAAACAATATATGAAATAATTAGAGATTACTTTAAAGCAAATGATGATTTACAATTTAGGCTCTACTGCATAATGATAGGATTAGGAATACTTGCTTCACTCGCAACATTTTTACTCTGCCTTTTTGCAAAATTTACACATTACGAGGTCTATTTAACTGGGTATTGTTTAATTTTTATCTTGATCATAGGGAGCATTGGATTCAAAGAACAATGTTATGAAAAAATAGCGATTATTATTTCAATAGTCCTTAATTATATGATATTTCCTTTACTCTATTTGGTTTCAAGTGGAACATATGGAGGTATGCCATTAATCTTTGTATTAGGTTTATTCTTCAGTATTCCTCTTGTGAAACAAAAGAAAAGGTATATATTATTTACTTCAGAACTCGTCTTTTATGTCTTATTTATGGTACTAAGCAATCAATATGTTCTTTTGACAAATGATTTTGTCACAAATTCTTTTGTCCATACAATAATTATTTCAATAACATTCTTTATTGTCATGATTTATATCTTTTCAACTACAGTCATTATTATGGGACAATATAAAAAAGAAAAGTTAAAAGTCGAAGAATTAAACTATGAACTCATGCAACAAGCATTAAAAGATCCATTAACACAAGTATATAATAGAACAAGTTTAATGTCATATATGACAACAAGAAAGAATATTGAAACAACTCATTTAGGCTTATGTATGTTAGATTTAGATGATTTTAAATGTATTAATGATACTTATGGTCATTTGGTTGGAGATCGTGCTCTTATAAAGTTATGTGAAATAGCGACTCAATTTATTAAGGAAGATGGTTTTGTCGTTAGATATGGAGGAGAGGAATTTGTTATACTCTTTTATCATTATGATCGTTTATATATAGAAACAATACTACAAAAGATAAGAGATGAATTATGGGGTTATTTTAAAGAAAAAGATATGCAAGTGACATTTAGTTGTGGTGTGACTGATTATCGATATAAAGAAGATGAATTAGAAAGATTAAATCGAGCTGATGAATTACTTTATCAAGCGAAACATAATGGAAAGAACCAAAGTATCATAGATTATTTAAGATAAATAATATGGTGAAAAATGTTATTATTTGTTATAATAAACAATGAGGTGATCTTATGATGGGAAAAATAGATAAATTATTAGGACAATTGTTTAGCCAAAATGATGAATTGAGTTTTAAGGTTTTTTGTTTTTCCATTGCATTAGGATCAATAACAGCCTTAGTAGGCTGTTGTCTTTGTTTTATAGCAGGAGTTGGATGGCTACCAGCATTAATGTGTTTGCTTGGAAGTCTACTTGTTGTCGTACTCGGTTATATAGGTAAACAGACTGGTCATTATCGAGCAGTCTCGATTGTTATTTCACTTTTTATGAATATCATCGTCTTTCCTATTCTTTATGTTACAACTGATGGACCTTATAGTTGTGTCCCACTCTTTTTTATTCTTGGATTATTTTTATGTTTACCAGTATTAAGGGGTAAACAAAGATTGATAACATTTACAATAGAATTTCTATTTTATATTGTCTTTATGTGGTGGTTATATAGTATTAAATATTTTTCATTTCCTTCAAGGGGACATGAGATGTATCAAACGATGATGATCAGTTTATGTGTGATCGTGGTTGTCCTGTATATTTATATGACAATTGCTTTAATGACAAGGCAGTATGGTATAGAAAGAAAAAAAGCAAATGATTTAAATATTGCATTAAAAGAACAATCGTATAAAGATTTCCTAACGCAAGCTTATAATAGAATATATCTTATGAATTACATGGATAAACAATCACATAGTGAATGTATCGATTATGGAATTTGTATGATTGATATTGACGATTTTAAGATTATTAATGATACATATGGTCATACAATTGGAGATATTGTATTAAAAGAATTATCAGATATATCTAAGGATGTTCTTGGTAATTGTGGTTTTGTATCACGATTTGGAGGAGAAGAATTTATCCTCATTTATCATTATTATGATAAAGATATTATTGAAACAACACTAGATGAATTAAGAAGACAATTGAAAGCATCTATACAAAATTCACATAAATTTGATGTTACATTAAGTTGTGGTGTGTATCATGTGAATGAAAATAAATATGAAGTTGATATATTAAATGAGGTTGATTGTTTAATGTATGAAGCAAAACATAATGGTAAAGATTGTGTTGTATTTAAAAAAGATTAGCAGTTAACTGCTAATCTTTTCTTATAAATCATCAACTAACGCACTCGATTTTGCGTATGCACTTGATCTTGCTTCAAAGAAATCTGTCTTGATATCATTAGCGTTACTATAGATTGATACCCACTTCATTGACTCGGGTTCTTTTTCATATCCCTCGTATAATGATTCAAAGTTAAGTGCTTTAACACGAAGATTTCCTAAATAATAAATATAGTCTTTTACCATGGATAAAGATAATCCATCAATTCTATCACCAATAACATACTCAGCCCATTCTATTTCTTCATCTACACCTGTTTTGATCATCTCTCTATAAATATCAACCTTATCTTGTGTAAAAAGTTCAGGTTCTTCTTTTTGAAGTTCAAGTAAGATATTTCTAAATAACCAGAGATGTGTATTTTCATCTCGATTGATATAACGAATTTCTTGTGCTGATCCAGGCATTTTACCCATTCTTCCTAAGTTATAGAAGAACATGAAACCTGAATAAAAATAAATCCCTTCGAGAATATAGTTTGCGATCAATGTTTTTACAAATGTAAAAGCATCCTTCTTTTCAATGAAATCATTATAAAGATGACCTATAAATTCATTACGTTTTAAAAGATGTTCATCATATTTCCATTGATATAATATATCATCTCTTTGTGTTGGTGAACATATAGAATCAAGCATATAACTATAACTTTGAGAATGAACTGCTTCTTGAAACGCTTGTATCGTTAAACACAAATTGATTTCATTGGCAGTTACATAATCTCCTATATTCGGTAAGTTCGCTGTTTGAATAGAATCAAGGAATACTAAAAATGAGAGGATCTTATCGTAAGCTGTTTTCTCATCGTGAGATAACAAACGATAATCTTTAATATCCTGTGTTAAATTGATCTCTTCAGGTATCCAAAAGTTATTCATAGCTTGACGATACCAATCGCTTACCCATGAGTACTTCATGTTATTAAAATCATTTAAATTGGTTGTATTCCCATTAATAATCCTTCTATTTCTGACTTCTAAATCTCCATTGGCGTTAAATAATGCTTTTTGTTTTAAGTTCATTGTAACCTCCTATGCACTACATGATTCACATTCTTCTATTTCAAGGGATTGACTTCTTACATAATATAAGGTTTTCACACCTTGTTCCCAAGCTTGAATATAAAGGTTTAACACCTGTCTAAATGTAAATTCATTCGTAATATATAAATTGACTGATTGTGATTGGTCAATATGTCTTTGTCTTATTCCTGCAGCCTTCACTAACCAAGATTGATCAATGTGATGAGCATTTTTATACAACCAAAAAGTCTTTTGATTTAAATCAGGAGCCACGCGAGTGATCATACTGCCTTTCTTTTCTTCCATAAAGAATTTCTTCATGATTGGATCAACTGACGCTGTTGTCCCAGCAATAATAGATGTCGACGCTGTTGGTGCAATAGACATTAAATAACCATTTCTTATCCCATCTTTTTGAATTTCTGTTTGAAGTGATGTCCATTTATGAGAAGAATAATGTCTTTTTTTCATGTAGTCACCATTGTCATAATCACTTCCTTTAAATTTTTGATAACATCCTTTTTCTTTTGATAAGAGGTGGGATGCTTCTAAAGCAAAGTAATTGATTCGTTCATATAAATCATCAACAAATGAGAGGTGCTCATCACTTTCAAAAGGAATACCGTTTTTCACTAACATATGATGATATCCACTCGTACCAAGACCAATTGGTCTATAAATTTGGTTTGTTATTCTTGCGAATTCTAAAGGATAATAGTTTAAATCTATAACATTATCTAAAGCACGAACTGCATTAAAAACAATATGTCTGAGTTCTTCGTCATTAGTGACATCAATTTGTCCTAATGATAAAGAGGCAAGGTTACAAACAACAAAATCACCTGGTATAGTCTTTTCTACAACGATTTCTTCACCATCAACATGAATTGTCTCTGGTGGAAGAATCTTCATTGCACTCATATTTTGTGCGATTTCACTACAAAGATTACTACAATAAATCATACCTGCATGTTTGTTGGGGTTCATTTCATTAACATGATCACGGTTGAATGCGAAGGGTGTCCCTGTTTCAACTAATGATTTAATGATAAGTCTAACAATATCTTTAAGAGGGTACGTACGTTTAGAAATACGTATGTCATTGACACAATCAAGGTATTTCTTTTCCCACTCTTCACCATAGCAATCTTCTAAGCGATATCCTTTGACTTCATAAATTTCATGAGGACACATCATGTGCCATGAAGCATCTAAATCATTTTTAGCGAGTTTCCAAAACAAATCAGGGTAACAAACAGCAGGGAAGATATCATGAGCTTTCATACGATCATCACCATTATTTGTTCGTATTTGTAGGAACTCAGGAAGATCTTTGTGCCATGCATCTAAATAAACAGCAGCTGCACCTTGTCTGACTCCAAGTTGATCGACAGCAGTTGCTGTATCATTAACAAGTTTTAACCAACGAATAATTCCTCCTGCAGCACCTTTGAAACCACGGATACTTCCGCCGCTCGCTCTCACTTTACCAAAGTAAAGTCCCATACCACCACCAAATTTAGAGACCTTAGCGAAATTATCTAAACTTTTGTAAATACCTGATAATGAATCTTCAACTGTATCTATAAAACAAGAACTCATTTGATGAAATGGTTTTCTTGAATTAGACATAGTTGGTGTTGCCATTGTCACTTTTAATGTACTTAACATATCATAAAACTCTTTAGCGTAATGAACAGGATCATTTTCATTCATTGCTAAGTGCATAGCGATACCCATAAACATTTCTTGTGGGGTTTCTAATAATTCATGATCGCGTGTCGCCACGAGATAGCGTTTAGATAATAATTCTAATCCACTATATGTTAATAAATAATCTCTTTTATGATTCATATAAAGTGAGAGTTCTTCTCTTTGAGAATTTGTATAATGATCTAATAAGTAAGATCCATAATAATTCTCTTTTACAAGATATTCAACTTTCTGATGATAAGAGTGAATGTTTAATTCGTTCATTTTAAGTAAAACTTGTTTTGAAATGTCATAACTTAGAAAACGTGTAGTGATCATTTCCCAACCAGGGGCATCTTTACTTATTAATTCTTCACTTGCTTTCATTAACGTTTTTAATAAATCACGTTTTGTCATTTGTTCTTTATAGAATGTTTTCATTTTCATTAATAATAATGATAAAGAATAACATTCATCAGGATAATCATGTTGTATACCAATAAGGATATTCTCTAAATCAAAATCCTTTAAAATCTTTAACAGCTCAAAGACTTGTAGTCTTGATTCTGTATGTTTATGTCTATAAAGGATATAGGCTTTAGCGACTTGTAGATGTCCTTCTTTCATAAGCAATTCTTCTACTAAATCTTGTATGTTTTCAACATGTATACCTTCATAGATATATGAATCAAGTTGTTGACTTAAATCATTGAGTTGTTGTGTTGTGATCTCTATATGTAATCCATGAAATGCTTTTTTTATAGCATTTTCTATTTTGTTTCTATCATAGAGTTGTTTTGTCCCATCTCTTTTTTCTATATTCATTTTGTTACTCCTTTTATTACACACATTCTAGCATGTTATAAAAGTATAACTCTATTGATATGCTTTATTACTTTTTCAATAATTTTATTTTTGAGTTTGACATTTCTTGTATACAAAATTCAAGAGGTTTATAATAAAAATATAAGGTATGAATATGATGTACTATAAAGATTATGGAAGGAATGATTATATGTTGAAGTGTCATGTTTGCGGTGAATACGCTGATGAGTTCGATATGGTGTATTCCAGAGATCGTGGTGAGTATATTTGTAAAGATTGTGCGAGGGATGAAATGGAACTTGATGATTATGAAGAGTTTGAAATGTTAGATTTATTTCACCTGGATGATGATTTAGATGAGTTTGAAGAAAATGAAGATGATAATGAAACTGATTTTCTTGCGTTTTTAACTTTGAGCGGAAGATTATAACTACACTCTTGTGTAGTTTTTTTAAATATGTTTATATAAGAGAAAGGAGAATGTGTATGAAAATAGTTGCGTTTACAGGGGCAGGAATTTCAAAACAATCAAATATTCCTACCTTTATGGAAAAACCAGAAGTGAGAGAAAAATTATTTAGGAGTTATGCAAATCAACATCATCAAGATTATAATGATGTCATCAAACAACTTAAAGAAAATATGAACGACGCTATTCCTAATGATGCACATAAAGCATTGTTTGAATATGATATTCCAGTGATCACGATGAATATAGATGGCTTACATAATCAAGCGGGAAGTGTCGCGTTAGAACTCCATGGGGGTTTACCTGAAGATCATGAAATGGATGTGGCGTGGTCTTTGTTTAACAAGCCAGTCCTCTATGGTGATCCTGCACCAAATTATCAAAAGGCATATGAGATGGTTTACGATTTAGATAGAGGTGATATTTTCTTAGTCATCGGCTGTTCATTTCATACTGCGATTGCTTGTGATTTGCGTGAACTTGCAAAAAAACGAGGAGCACAAGTGATTGAAATTCAAGATGATGCTGCTGGAAAGGTAAGGCATATAGTAAAAGAATTGATTAGTGAAAGAGACGGTCTTTAATAGACCGTTTTTTATGTTGTATACAATGTTGTATGAAAACCTCTTTTTCATGTCTTTATATGAAATTTTAACATTGTATTTTTGTAAAATAACAAAATAAATGATAAAAAATTATTAGAATTTTAAATTAATACTATACATTAGAACAATTTTGAATTAAAATGTAATTATATATTTTGTTATGGGAGGAGTACAAATGGAATTTTTAGAAAAGGTTGGACCTTATATACCACGTTTCTATAGTGCCTTTTGGGTAACATTAACTGTTGCAGGTTTTGCATTAGTATTAGCAACGTTAATTGGGATCATCGTTGGTCTTATTACAAGCGCAAAAGGAAAATCATGGTGGTTAAGAATATTAAAGTTTATTTCATATGCTTATATTGAAGTGATCCGTGGGACACCAATGTTAGTTCAAATATTAATCATTTATTTTGGTATTGGACAAATCTTGAGACCGATTGGTTTTACTTGGAGTGCATATGGAGGGATGACAACTGCAGGTATTGTTGTTGTTGCAATTAATGCTGGGGCATATATGTCTGAAATCGTGAGAGCAGGTATCGAATCAATTGATCCTGGTCAAGTTGAAGCAGCAAGATCTTTAGGATTAACATATTGGAAAACAATGAAGAAGGTCATCTTACCTCAAGCAATACGTACAATGTTACCAAGTATTATTAATCAGTTTATTATTTCAATCAAAGATACATCATTATTATCAGCAATCGGACTTGCTGAATTAACGAATATTTCTAAACAAGCAGCATCTAACTTGTCATCACAAGTTATGGCAATCTATTGTTTTGTTGCCTTGTGGTATTTTGTTATTTGTTTCACGTTATCTCGTATTGCGAAGTATTTAGAAAAGAGGATGACATATGGCAGATAAAGTTATTGTAAAGAATTTAAGAAAATCATTTGGTGATAATGAAGTTCTTAAAGATATGAGTGTCACAATTGCTGAAGGAGAAGTTGTTTGTTTGATTGGACCTTCAGGAAGTGGAAAATCTACATTTTTAAGATGTTTAAACCGTTTAGAAGATATAACGGCAGGACAGGTCATTGTTGATGGGTTTGAAATTTCAGATCAATCAATTGATATAAATAAAGTGAGAGAAAACATAGGAATGGTTTTCCAACATTTTAATCTTTTTCCTCATATGACAGTGAAAGAGAATATTATGTTAGCACCTACTGAATTAAAGAAAATGAGTAAAGCAGATGCTTCATTGAAAGCTGACGAACTACTTGCAAGAGTAGGCATTTCGGATAAAGCTGATGCTTACCCTGCACAATTATCTGGTGGGCAAAAGCAACGTGTAGCGATCGCAAGAGCGCTAGCGATGAATCCAGACATCATGTTATTTGATGAACCGACAAGTGCACTTGATCCAGAAATGGTTGGAGAAGTTCTTGAAGTTATGCAAGAACTTGCAAGAGGTGGTATGACAATGGTTGTTGTCACACATGAAATGGGATTTGCAAGAGAAGTTGGGGATCGTGTTATCTTTATGGATGGTGGTTACATCGTAGAACAAGGGAAACCTGTTGATGTCATTAACAATCCACAAGAACCAAGAACGATAGATTTCTTAAACAAAGTTTTATAAGGTATATACACAATAGTGTCTATATAAATTTTAGAAAAGGGGAAAGAAAGATGAAAAAGTTTTTAACAAGTATGTTAGTCGTTGCTATGGCAGCGGTATTAGTAGCTTGTGGTGGAAACGATGCAGGTGATAAAGTTTATATTATTGCGACTGATACAACATATCCACCATTTGAAATGCAAGATGCAAGCGGAAATTTAATTGGTATTGATATCGATTTAATTAAAGCAATTGCAGAAGATCAAGGATTTAAAATTGATATTCAATCATTAGGATTTGATGCTGCATGTACAGCATTAGAAACTGGTCAAGCTGACGCGGTTATCGCTGGTATGACAATTAAACCTGAAAGAGAAGAAAAATATGATTTCTCTGATCCTTACTATGAAACAGGTGTTTCTATGGGAGTTGCTCCAGGTTCTAATATCTCTTCTTATGCTGACTTAGCTGGTAAAACAGTTGTTGCAAAAACAAATACAACTGGTTTAGCATTTGCTGAAAGCATTAAAGATCAATATGGATTTACTTTAGAAGTTGTTGAAGAATCAACATTCATGTTCGAAAAAGTTAAATCTGGTGAAGCAGTTGCATGTTTTGAAGATACTCCAGTATTAAAATACATGATCGGTAAAGGAGAATTAAATTTCGAAATTAATACTCCTAACGAAAATCCTGCTTACTACGGATTTGCTGTTATGAAAGGTGAAAATGCAGAATTATTAGAAATGTTCAATACTGCATTAGCTAAATTCAAAGATAACGGAAAATATGACGAAATCTTAAAAACTTACGAATAAGAAAAAGGAGGGTAACCTCCTTTTTTATTATGCTTAAAAGGTATGATAATGGATAGATTATAAGTATTAGATAAATTATTGAATACAAGGTACAATTGATTTATCAAGAGGAGGATCACTTATGAAATTTTCTATTAATGAAAAAGGACAAGCAGTACCTAATAAAACTGTTAAAATGACACAAGAATCATTTGATGACAAACAGAAAACATCTCTCTACTGGTTAGGGAATGCTGGGTGTATGATCAATTGTCATGGTACAATCATTATGCTTGATCCTATGATTGTTGGTTTTGATATGCCTTTGCTATTTGAATCACCACTCGATATTCAAGATGTGACGCATGTTGATGGGTATTTAATTTCACATATAGACAATGATCATTGTTCACTTGATACAATTGAATCATTAAAAGAGAAAACTCAAATGATTTATACACCAAAATATATATCAACGATGTTGAAGGATAAAGGATATAAGTCTCAAATGTATAACATTGGTGATACATTTGATATTGGTCAGGTTAAAGTAACTTTAAGTGAGGCTGATCATGCTTGGCAAAATGAGAGTAAAAAACACAGTGCATTAAGACACTATGATCAAGAAGAGTATTGTGGGTATTGGTTAGATACACCGGATGGGTCAATTTGGTATGTTGGGGATTCTCGTTTACTAGAATCTCAACTTCATAGAGATGAACCCGATGTTATGCTATTTGATTTCTCAGATAATGAATGGCATATCACATTGGAGGGTGCAGTACGTTTAGCGAATCAATATCCTCGCTCAAAGCTTGTTTTGGTTCATTGGGGTACAGTTGATGCACCGACAATGACGCCGTTTAACGGGAATCCTCAAGATTTATATGATAGGATTCAAAATCCAGATAGAATCGTTGTTTTATACCCTGGGGAAGAATACATTGTAGAAAAGGATTAAAGAATGAAAAAAATAAATAAACATTGGAGTATTGTTTTAATTTGTTGTCTTCTTGCAGGAGCATCAATAGGGATATGTGTTAATGCTGGAGGCGTATTCTATACGCCTGTAGCTGAAAGTTTAGGTGTTATGAGAGGAACGTTTGCACTGAATGCAACATTCTCATTATTATCAACGTCTATCGTCGCTCTTTTTATACCAAAGTTATTGCAAAAGATGTCACTTAAGACATTGTTATGGATTGGTATTTTAATGGCAGGGGTAGGGACGATCCTTATGGGATTCTCTTATCATGTTATATTGTTTTATATTTTAGCAGTTGTGAGAGGTATAGGGGCAGGGCTATTTTCAATAGTGACATTAACGATGATTATAAACAATTGGTTTGTCCTAAAACATGGTTTGGCAACGGGGATTGTCCTTAGTTTTAGTGGTGTTGTTGGTGCAATCTTATCACCAATATTAACATCATTAATTGTATCTGTAGGATGGCAAACGACATATATCATAACTGGTATATTATTAATTATCATATGTTTACCATCAGTGCTTTGTCATTTGACAATGACACCACAAGAACAGGGGTTATTGCCTTATGGCGCTACTGAGAATTATGTTTCTAAGAAAAAAGATACAGGGACAAGAAAATCATTTGTGACTGTCTCATTTGTATTCTTCTTTATCTTTGCACTACTCCACCCTGCGATATCAGGAATAACTCAACATTTTCCTGGTTATGCAGAATCATTGGGATATGGTCTTACAATAGGAGGAACCATGTTATCAGCAGGGATGGTCGGAAATATCTTAACAAAGCTTGTTATTGGTGCATTAAGTGATCGTTTTGGATGTATAATTGCAACTCTTATTATGATTGTTGTCAATATTATATCAATCATCCTTCTTCTAAACGCTATCAGTCCATCAGTTATGCTGATAGGTGCATTCTTATTTGGATCAATTTATTCAGTTGGAGCTGTTGGGTTTGCATTATTAACTAAAGAATTCTTTGGACTAGATATGTACAATACAATCTACCCAATTGTCTCATTTGGGACAACTATAGGAAGTGCATTTGCATTATCATTAATTGGATATGTTTATGATTTTACAGGATCATATAATCCTGCATTTTATATAGCGTTAGCTATCCATGCATTTGCGATTATCGTTGTTGTTTCATTCTATATTAAACATAAAAAAGAGCTCAGTCACTA
>CAMTOK010000055.1 GCA_947074115.1 uncultured Erysipelotrichaceae bacterium
CTCTTTACAGGATGAAAAAGGGTTTATACCTTTAGTTAAAAGTAAAACAATTCCAGGTGATTGTTATTACTATTATGTGACAAAACCAACTTATATCACATTAAAACTGATCTTAACTTATTATAGAGAAGACTATAATGAAGCAATGGAAAATCTATTTAAACTCGGATGTCTATCTCAGTTTTATGGAAGAGGATACGATAGTGAAAGTGAACAGGTGAAAACTGTAACAGAGCTTATTTCAGCAGGTATCTTTACTCATTGTTCAAAGGAATTAGGTAAGGTATTAACTGATATATTAATGAAGGTTGGTCAATATGTTCATCTCAATTCTTTTAGCCAAGTCAACCAACAGGAATTAGATCGCCTCTATCAAGCAATAGAAGATCAAGGGTTGTCACTTAAGTCATTAGAGGAACGTTACAATGATTAAAAGCATGACTAGAGAAGAAATCTATAATCTTATTATTAAGTACAGAGATAATAGTTTATTTGATTATAAAGAAGAACTTTATATATCACATATAGAATTTCTAGATGATCTCTGTACTCTTCAAGATGATACAGGATTCTTTAGTCTTGATAATATTGATACAAGAATTGAATTACCCTATCAAAGGTATGTTCTTGAACCAACATATATTATTCTTAAAATTCTATTAGAATCAAAGGATAATAAATATCATGATATCATACTAAAAACATTAACTGCAGTCAAGAAAACAAAGTTTTATATAAATGCTTTAGAATTCTTACGTTATAGAACATTAACAATGTTACTTGATGTCGGTATAAAAGAGTATTGTGATCAGGAGTTAAATGAACTCATTGACTATATTGTTGTCACGGCGAGAAAGCGCCTTTATTATAGAGATGTGTACACTGGGATTTATTCTATTGAATATGATATAAAAAACTTACTGAGCATAGTAGATCATGATTGTTATTTCTTTTATGGTATGTTAGAAAGAGAATCTATTCAAAAGCTTATGAATTTTGATGTCAAATTTATTGGTTTGGTCAAAGAAAGTGAAATTGAATCAATACATGGATTATTAAGTATGAAACCATCAATAAATAAACAGGTAAGTGGTATCGTGTGTACTCTTTCATCACAACAAAAAGAAGTCATTGATCACTTAGAAGGTCAAGAGTACCGTTGCAAACGTATTGAGGTTATATATGAAAATAAGATATATTATCCTTTTGTTTATATTCATAAAGACTACAGCTGTAATTATTAAGAGCCTGAGGCTCTTTTTTTCATATTACGAAATAATGTTTTAAATATATGTATTTTTGTATATAATTGTCGCAAACAATGAAAAGAGGGATATTATGTTTTGTGATTATCATGTACATACAGAATTCAGCGATGATTCTACTTATAAAATGGAAGATGTTATTAAAGACGCTATTCAACTTGGTATGAGAGAAATATGTATTACAGATCATGTTGATTATGGAGTGAAAATAGATGTTGATCAGCCAAATGAAGGCAATAAAGAATTTAATGTTGATTACTATCGTTACTTTAGTGAATTAAAAAGGTTAAAAGAAAAATATCGTCATCAAATTGTGATTAAAGAAGGACTTGAATTTGGAGTACAAAGTCATACTATTGATCAATTTAATAAACTATATAATAATTTTCATTTAGATTTTGTGATTTTATCAATACATCAAGTTGATAATAAAGAATTCTGGACAAGAGAGTTCCAAAATCAATCTACGCAAGAAGAGTACTATACAGCTTACTTTAATGAAATGTATAATGTTGTTCAAAATTTTCAAAACTACAGTGTCTTAGGACATATGGATATGTTAAAAAGATATGATGAGAAAAATGGATATGATGTCTTTAATCAACATAAAGAGATGATCACTCAAATCTTAAAATGTGTTATTGAGAATGGTAAAGGTATTGAATTAAACACATCATCTATTAAGTATCAATTAGATGATTTAATGCCTTCTACTGATATTTTAAAACTCTATTTAGAATTAGGTGGTAAGATTATTACGATTGGTAGTGATTCTCATAGAAAAGAAGATTTGGGGAGTCATATTAAAGAATTAAGAAAAGTATTAAAAGATATAGGATACACTGAATTTACGACTTTCTATAATATGAAACCAATATTTTATAATATATAAACATTCAGAACACATATAATTATGTGTTTTTGTCCATTATATAGTGATTATTTGTCTTGTTCTTAATGACAAATACTGATTTTATTTGTCATAAAGAGATAAATAAAGTATACTAGGGACAAAGAGAGGGATGGGAAAATGAATTTAATAAAAAGAGTAAAAAAGAACAATAAAGGATTTACATTAATAGAAATAATAGTTGTTATCGTTATATTAGCAGTTTTACTAGCAGTCGCTGTCCCGTCAGTACTTAATTATTTGAATGAAGCAGATGATGCGAAATACATGTCACAAGCAAGAGCAGCTTATTTAGTGACTCAAGCAGAACTTGTCAAAGCATGGGCAGATGGAAAAAGGGGTAATAACGACTTAAAGGATGTTGAAGCAAAGATTATTGATATTCTTAATGAAAATCAAAATGTCGATTTAACTAACGTAAGATACTATACGACAGAAGGTGACTATGGTTCCGTATATAAATTAGAAGAGGATCCTTCAGTAATTCAAGAATATTCTTTTGTATTCAGGGATGGCTATCAAGCTTATTTTAAAGTTAACGGTGTTATTGAAATAGAAAGACCTAGAAATTAATTAAAAGATTGTCTAACGACAACCTTTTTTATTTTGCGGATAAAGCCGCCATTGTTATGTAATTGTAAGGTTGATTGAAATGAGGTAAGAAGAAGATGTCTAATAAAGCAAGTCTATCAATTGTGACATGTTCTTGTATAGCAAGGGAGAACATATGGAGTCCCATTGACATGTCATAGGTTGATGCCATTTGAGCACCTAATATTCTTCTCGATGTTTTATCATAAACGATTTTTATTATGACTTCATCATTGTTTTTAATAAAGGTAGGTTTTTGGGTATCTTGATAAAGTGTCGATTCCACGTTAAGACCCAATTGTTTCGCTTTCGTTTCAGATACACCGGTTGATACCATTTTTAAATCAAATATACATATTCCATTTGAGCCTTGTACACCAAGAGATTCTATATTCGTACCACAAGCATTGTGTCCTGCAATAATACCTGAACGCACAGCATTGGTTGCCAGAGCGATATAATTAGGCGCATCTAATGTATTGTCATACACTGTTGCACAATCACCAATCGCAAATACATCACCGATTGATGTTTCTTGTTTTTTATTAACGAGGAAGGCACCGTTTTTAAACAGTTCTATTTGTCCATCACCTAATGATGTGTTTGGTTTGAATCCTACCGCCATAATCACCATATCAGCTGGGTATTCATTCTTATCTGTTTTGACTGCTTGTACCTTTTTATCACCTATAATTTCTACAACTTTTTCATTGAATGAGAGCTTAATACCATGGTTCTCAAGGTTCTTTGTCATAACCCTTGTGAATTCAGGATCGTAGTATGATGTTAATACAGCGTCAGCAACATCTATAAGTGTTACGTTTTTGTCTAATCGTTTAAAAGCTTCTACAAGTTCAACACCAATATAACCTCCACCAACAACAATAATGTTTTTCATGTTGGTGTGTTCTAATTTTTTAATAACTTCTTCTGCGTTCTGATACAATTTCACTTGTTGAACATTTTCTAATTCAATACCGGGGATAGGAGGGATGATAGGAAGTGATCCAGTTGCTAGGATGAGTTTGTCATAATCTTCCCTTATATTTTCTCCATGTTTGTCTTTAGCGTGAACAATCTTTTTCGTATAATCAATTGACTCAACTGATGTTTCCATAAGTATTTTAGCACCTTTACCAGTGAGTATTTTCTCGTTTGAATAGAATAAACCTTCTGGACCATCTATTTGTTGTCCAATCCATAATGCCATACCACATCCAAGAAAACTAATATTTGAGTTCTCTTCAATAACCGTCACTTCAGTTCCTGGATAATTATCTAAAATCGTATTTACAGCAGCAGTACCTGCATGATTTCCACCAACAACGACAATTTTATTCATATGTATTCTCCTTTATTTTACGATAATTTTAGTATGAACACATTTATAAAAAGAAAACATAGAATAAAAAACTTAAGGAGAGTCTTAAGTTTTTTATAATCATATGGGCACCTATGTTATGGTTTGGGCTTTAATTGTCCTGTTGAGAATAGAAATTCTAAAAAATCGTCGTCTTCTTTAATTCCACTTTTTTCTAAACAGGCATCACAAACATAAACATTTTCATAGTGTAAATAAATTAGTTCTTCGATTGGAAACATGAGATGGCAAAATTCGCACTCTTCCATAGAAAGACCTCCTTATAAAAAAGTATGTTTTTAATAACTTATTTAGAATGAAAGAGCAAATTTTTTTCAGTTTCTGAAACTTGTTTCTTCTCGTGAAAAAAGATAACATTAACTATTCATTTGTCTATAATGGAGATGTAAATATAAAAAAGGAGAGGTCTTATGGAAAAGAAACCTGTTAAAATTGTAACAATTGGTGGGGGAAGTAGTTATACTCCTGAATTAGTTGAAGGATTTATTAAAAGATATGATGAATTACCTATTAAAGAATTATGGTTAGTTGATATTGAAGAAGGAAAAGAAAAATTAGAAATCGTTGGTGAAATGGCGAAACGTATGGTAAAAGCTGCTGGTTTACCAATGGATGTTCATTTAACATTAGATAGAAGAGAAGCAATGAAAGACGCTGACTTCGTCACTACACAATTCCGTGTTGGTTTATTAGATGCACGTATTAAAGATGAAAGAATTCCTTTAAGTCATGGAATTATCGGACAAGAAACAAATGGTGCTGGTGGTATGTTTAAAGCATTCAGAACAATCCCAGTGATCTTAAGTATTGTTGAAGATATGAAAGAATTATGTCCTGATGCTTGGTTAGTTAACTTTACAAATCCAAGTGGTATGGTAACAGAAGCTGTTATTAAATATGGTAAATGGGATAAAGTTGTTGGTTTATGTAATGTACCTATCTCTTGTGAAAAAATGGTTGGTAAAGCATTAGATATGGATGAAGAAAAAGAATTATACTTCAAATTTGCTGGTTTAAATCACTTCCATTGGCATAGAGTATGGGATAAAAAAGGAAATGAATTAACTGAAAAATGTATTGATTTATTATATGGTGGAACTGATGGATTCGCTAAATATGCTGCTAACCCTACACGTGCTGCTGAAGAAGCAGAAAAAGCTGCAAAACGTGCTAAAGATGCAGGTGTTGCTAATATTAAAAACATCTCTTATATGTCAGAACAAGTTAAAGATTTAGGATACTTACCATGTATGTATCATAGATATTACTATATTACTGATGATATGTTAGAAGATGAAATCGAAGATTTCAAAGAAAATGGAACAAGAGCAGAAGTTGTTAAACGTACAGAAGCTGAATTATTCGAATTATATAAAGATCCTAACTTAGATCATAAACCAGAACAATTAACAAAACGTGGTGGAACATATTATAGTGATGCTGCTTGTGAGTTAATTAACTCAATTTATAATGACAAACGTACAACTATGGTTGTTTCTACTCATAATAAAGGTGCTTTAACTGATTTACCATATGATTGTGTTGCTGAAGTGTCATCAATTATTACTGCAGCAGGACCTCAACCATTAGCTTGGGGAGAATTCACTCCAGCTGCTAGAGGAATGGTTCAAATCATGAAAGCAATGGAACAAGTGACTATTGAAGCTGCTGTTACAGGAGATTACAATAAAGCATTACATGCATTTACAATTAACCCACTTGTACCAAGTGGACAAATCGCAAAAACATTATTAGATGAAATGTTAGTCGCTCATAAAGCTCACTTACCTTTATTTGCAGACAAAATTGCAGAATTAGAAGCAAAATAATAAAAGAGATGTTGCCTAGGCAACATCTTTATTTTTCTGCAACTAATGAGATAGCCATAACACCATCAATTTCAAGATAGATGAGTGCTTGGTTTTGGAATTTGAGTAAACACATATTTCCTTGTTGTGTTTGTAAAGAAATTGAACGAATGCCTTGTCCATCATCTTTTAATTCATCTTCAGTAAACGCTGTTGTTGGATAAATATTTGAACAATTATCAATATTATCCATATCTCTCACACTCATAAAAAGCGAAGCATTATAACCAAGTTGATCATCTCTTTTAGAGATGAGTACAACATGTGTTTGATCTCCATCTTCATATATATACTGTCCAGCAAGTCCGCTTGAATTGCTTCCATCAGTTTGAGAAGATGCGATGACTTTTGTATAGAGTTCACGATATGATTGATCATTAACATTGGTAAAGTTTGCAGAGACTTGGTTGTCATCTAACATAAACATGACTGTCGAATCTTTAAATTTAACATAGTTGTCTTCACCAATACTATCAATTGTTAAAAGTTCATTATTATATGAAATACCTTCTTCATTAATAATAATCTTTGCGGTATCAGTGGTTGAACTATACTCACCATAATAATCTCTTAATAGTTCTTCAATGATATCCTCATTCGCATTATAGCCTGTATCTTTATTAGAACGCCCACAAGCGGTTAATGAGAAAGTGAACAATACTATAAATAAGATCATGAATAGTTTCTTCATGTTATGTCCTCCTTTTATATGACACAATTTATGTTGTGAATATAAAAAATAGAACATCTGTTCTATTTTTTCGTTATATTTAAGACTTGTTCTAAAACATAAGGACCATTCATCTGACCATAGGTTCGAGCATCAATTAAAAGAATTGGTTTATCATTTACTATTTCTATTATAGATTCAAGAGCATATTTAAGTTGTGGTCCAAGAACGATAACATCTGCTTCATTAATATGTTCTTCTAACGCTTGGTAACCAATTGACCAAATTTTTGTATCAATTCCTTGAGTAAAAGCTGCATTCTTCATGCGAGAAAGTAAAAGGTTAGAGGACATACCTGAAGCACAAACCAATACGATTTTCATATTGTATGAACCTCCCTATTAAACTATATTGAAAATAGAGAAGAGTGCTCATGACAAAAAGGTAAATAAAATAAATATTATATATAGTTGAAAAAGTAAGAATATGGTATTCTTTTAATAGGGGGAATCGAAATATGAAGAATAAAACAATAAAATTGGGATCTATAGTTATTGTTGCTTTAGTTCTTGTGATGATTATTGGAACAACACTGTATAGTTATATGAATTCACAAGTTGAGTTAAAGCAAGAGAGTATAGTATTAGAATATGGAGAAGAGTATGAAGTCACTCTTGATGATTGTATTGATTTTGAGAAATACAGTCATTTGAATAAAGAAGAGTTCGTATTAAATAATAATTTAGGGAATACAGCAGATTTACTTATAGGTGAGTACAGTATTTCTGTGAGTTATAAAGGGAAAGAGTTGATTCAAAAGATTGAAGTTGTTGATTCAACTGCACCAACTATTATAGTACCAACACAAGTTGATCTCATTGTTAATGAAGATATACAATCTGTAGATTTTGTTGAATTGGTTATGGTTAAAGACCATTCAGAAATCAATTCAATTGAATTTGATTTAGACGCTATTTCAATTAAAACAGTAGGAACATATACGGTAAGTGTGAGCGTAAGCGATATACATGGTAATAGTTCAACTGCACAATTTGATGTACAAGTGGTAAGAGAAGCAGGTGCACAAGAAGAAGTGAGTACAAATCTCGTTACTTTAGAGACTGGTGCAAAAAATAGAGTTGTTTCTTATAAGAAGGTCACAGTCGCAATACCAACTGTAACGACACCTTCTGTAACAACGCCTAATACATCAACAACTGTAAGTGAGTCTTTTGTATCTAAGTACTCGTTTGCAGCAAATACAACACAAATTATTGATGTGAAAACAAATGGTTCACACGGAGTATTAACAGTACATAATAAGATTAATGGTTTATGGCAACAAACAATGTCTATGAATTGCCGAATTGGCAAGTTAGGTGTCATTGATGATGCATTAATGACCGAAGGGAATTATAAGACACCGGCAGGGGTCTATACATTAGGACAAGCATTTGGGGTTGCAAGTGATCCTGGCTCTACGCGTCCTTATTTGAAAGTAACTGAAAATCATTATTGGGTTGATGATCCAGATAGTCCTTTATATAATCAACTGGTAGATATATCAGAAACAGGATTACAATGGAATTCAGCAGAACATTTAATTAGTTATAAAACTGCCTATAAATACGCAATTGAGATTAATTTTAATAAAGAATGCATACCAGGAAAGAGTTCAGCTATTTTCTTACATTGTTCTACGAATAGTGCAACAGCAGGGTGTGTTTCTGTGTCAGAAGCAAACATGATAAAGATATTAAAAACATTAACACAAGATACAATCATTAAAATATATTGATAAAGAGGGAGAAATCTCTCTTTTTTTGTTTATCAACATAAAATGTATATGTTATAATGTGGAAAATGGAGGGAATTTATGGATACTATTGAACAAGTTATACAGGAAGTTAAAAAAGCAGTAATAGGAAAAGATGAGAACATCAAGAAGATAGTTGCGACAATGTTAGCAAGGGGACATATTTTATTGGAAGATATTCCAGGGGTAGGAAAAACAAATTTAACCCTTGCGTTATCAAAGGCCTTATCATTAGATTACAGACGTATGCAATTTACAAGTGATGTATTACCTGGGGATGTAACAGGTTATGTGATTTATAACCAAAAGAAAAATGATTTTGAATATAAGAAGGGACCAGTTTTGTGCAACTTATTTCTAGCGGATGAAATTAATAGAACATCTCCTAAGACACAAGCGGCATTACTTGAAGTCATGGAAGAAGGAAGAACAACGGTTGATGGGATAACTTATGAACTGCCTAAGCCATTTACAGTACTGGCAACGCAAAACCCTTATGGATCAGCAGGAACGCAGCTATTACCTGATTCTCAATTAGATCGTTTTATGATGAGATTAAGTATGGGGTACCCATCTTTTGATGATGAAATTGAGATTTTAAAAAGGAAACATAATACAAATCCTTTAGATAGTATTAAGGCAGTTTGTACACCACAAGATATTATTTCAATACAAAACGAAGTAGATAAGGTTTTTGTAGATGATAAAATTTACGATTACATAGTAAGACTTGTTCATGAGACAAGAAATCATGACATGATTATGCAAGGAGCATCACCACGTACATCTATTTCATTATTAAAAGCATGTAAAGCTATCGCGTTTATGAATAAAAGAGATTATGTAGTTCCATCTGATATTAAAGAAATCATTTATGATGTTCTAGGACATCGTATTATAATGAAGTATGATGCTAAAATTAAAGGAGTCCAACCACAAGAAATTATTGGTAGTGTTTTAAAGAATGTAAAGGAACCTAAGATAAAAGTATGTTAAATGGTTCAGCAATATATCTGATGTTATTATTAATAACAGGGGTAGGCTACTTTTTATCTTCTATGTATTCCTTGCTTATAATTCTTATCTTACTTATTGTTTTACCAATAATATCTTTATTGATTTCTTTACCAGGAATGTTTAAAACGGATATAGAAAAAACTCATGAAAGATTTATCGCTAAGAGAAATCGCCTCGCACCATTACACTTTAGAAGAGTAGATTATAAGTTTTTTCCTAGTGCTCTTATAAAAGTAAAGTATAGCTATCATCAAGAAAATTGCGATCATTCAGATAAGTATCGTGCATATATAGTGGGTGATAAAGGTAGCATTGAATTAAGACGACAGCATGTCGGCCGTATAGATTTGACAATTTATAAATTTTATTGTTATGACCTCCTAGGAGTGTTCGCAAAAAAACGAAAATGTAATAAACAATGTAGTTTGTTTATAGAACCTAATATTATAGATATTCAAAAGGAAGTAAAAGATTTTGAAGTATTTGTTGATGAAAGTGAAACATACTCACCGTACAAACATGGGAATGACTATTCTGAAATATATGATATACGAAAATATAGACATGGCGATGTATTGAAACATATTCATTGGCGTACCTCGCTAGCTAGACAAGACTTATATGTTAAGGTAGGATCTCAACCAATACAAAATAAGGTGTTAGTAAGGGTGGAGATAACTGAAGATTTAAATAAGAATGATCATGCATTTGATCGCTTTCATAGTCTTTGTTATAAACTAATAGAGCAAGATGTAGAATATGATATTATTTATCAAAGTGTAGATATGGAAAATTACTTAATTGTAAATATAACTAATAGTGAAGATTATAATAATACTCTCTATAATATGCTAGCGCATAAGTTAATTCCAAATCAACAATTAACGCTCGAGATGTTAAATAATAAATATGGCATTATGTATACAGCAACAAATGATAGCATTAAAGAAGAATTCTCAGGAGGGTTGCAATATGGTATCTAAGAAATGGATTCTTTTATTCGATTTAACGCTCCTATCGATTTTAATCTTTTGTGGGATGACTGTTATTAATAATATATTAGGTTATTTTGTTGGTTCTATGACCATTGTTTTAACTATAACTGTTATGTTTATTGGTTATATACTGTATGGTTTAAGGATGTTAGAAATTAAATGGGTTAATTCGCTTATAGCATATATTGGTTTCTTCTTTAGTTGTTTCCTATTAGGTAGTATTATTATGCAAATAGATTTAGAGTCGTTACTTTTTACTTCGAACCCAGTTATGAATTTTGAAATGACAAGTCAAATACTTGTTACTGGATTTATATATTGTTTATATTGGATGGTTAACGGTTTTACAACAATGATATATCAAAAAAAGTTATGCTTTAGTGGTTTAATTGCAACATTTCTTCTATTTATATTAGAATATATGTTTAATGACGCAAGAAGTCCTTTCTCCTTTATTGCTATAGTACTCATACTTTTGATGATTTATTTTAATGCAGCTCCTACATCATATAAATATAAATATAGAAACACTTTATATTTAATTACAACAATAGGCATTATTTTAGCCGTTTCTATTACATCTATGTTAATTCCATACGATTCTTATGTAGAAAGAGATTTTACAGATTTTTTATACAATGAAAGAGAAAAAGATGCAAGATTAGAATATTATGATGCTATGGGTATTGATTATCAAGTTAGTGGAGGCTTAAATCTATCGATACCCAATTCAATGAATAGTATTATTTCAATGTTTGGTGGAAATATTATATCGGGTTTAGAAAATGAAGATGGGAAAAGCGAAGGCGAAGAGAGTGTAGTTCCTGATACAAATGAGGGTGCTATGCCGCAGTCATCGACTGCAAGTGGCTCAGGAGGAGGCTCTGGCTCAGAAAGTGGATCAGGCTCAGGAGGAGGCTCTGGCTCGGGAGGAGG
>CAMTOK010000056.1 GCA_947074115.1 uncultured Erysipelotrichaceae bacterium
ATGGTGGGCCTGAATGGACTCGAACCATCGACCTCACCCTTATCAGGGGTGCGCTCTAACCAGCTGAGCTACAGGCCCATTAATGACTGCTCAAATATATTATCATATAGGACATATTTCGTCAATAGCTTATTTTAAAATAATTATATTTTTTTATAATAATCAGTTAAACATCAGTTATAACATGACATGATATCAAATAGTAAATAACCCTAGGTATTCATTTATTAAGTCCTAGGGTTATGACTCTCTTAACTAATCCTCTTTTGTCGCTCTAATAAATAATAACTCTCCTTTGTTTAAGCCCCAAACTTCATCTGCTCTAGATGATACACTTTGCGAATGAGTAACAATTATAACGCATTTATTATTTTCATGTGCCAACTTCTGAAATATTTGAAGAATTTCTAATTCTGTTGATGAATCTAAGTTACCCGTAGGTTCATCAGCAATTAATACCTTGGCGTCATGAGCAAGTGCACGCGCTATAGAAACACGTTGTTGTTCTCCACCAGAGAGTTTCAATACTTTTCTGTTTGCTTGTTCAGGACTTATTCCAACTTGTTCTAACAATTTAAGTGCATGCTTCTTCTTATCTTTAACTGCTGCCTTACTTATATTCATCGCTAAAACGATATTCTCTAATGCAGTATTATTAATGAGCAAATTGTAACCTTGGAAGATTATCCCTATATCCCTAGCCCTATAATTATCCCTATCCAATCTATTTAAAGAGATACCTTCAAATAGGATTTCACCTTCCTTACACTTGTCTAGCCCTGAAATAAGAGAGAGAAATGTTGTCTTACCTGATCCTGATTTCCCTATTATCGCGTATATCTTTCCTTCTTCAAATGTAATATTAATTCTTTTAAGAACTTTCTTCTTATCATTTCCATATGCATATGACACATTTATAACATCTAACATAATCAACCTCTTTCCGATAGAATTTTAACTGGTTCAAAACGTGTCATGTAAACAATGCCTATCACGCTACTTGATAAAGCAAGAATCATCGCTACAACAGACACCTTAATAAGGGTTTCTTTTTCAATAACAACATCAAGTTCCTTAAGTAATTCAATATTTTCTGAATTTTGACTTTCACTATTGCCCCAATAATCTTCTTGGTTCACTTGCTCATCATATACAGCAATTTGCTTTTCGAGTACTATATGGGATATCGGGGTTGCAACTAACTGGCCTACCATAAGGCCAACTGCAAGACAAAGTACAGTAATCACCAATGATTCACTTAGCAATCCAAATGCAATTTTCATCTTTTTCATCCCAATTGCCCTGAGTACACCTATCTCGTATTTCCTTTCCCTAATCGACATATTATTTAGCAGCATTAAAATAATTGTACCTAGAATCAACACAACACAAATAAATATAACTGTAATTGACGATAGACTTTCAACTGGTTCTACTATTTTTTTATACGTAGAACTATCTGTAGTCGCTTCATAAATATCTGGTAATCCCATCTTGGTTAAGTCTTTTGAAAAATCATCTAACATGTCAGGTGATTTTAAAAAGTATCTTGCTTGTACATCTAGAAACATTGCGTTTTCATTAACCAAATCAAAATGACATAGAATTTCATTCCTTCTATTTACTAGAGGGTTTTTGAAAATGTTATCATTATACTCTTCAGTTATATCTAAATAAATACCTGACACTATCAATTTAATTGGGTCTTTATCTAAATATCCTGGATATTTTATTTCAATAGTATCACCAACATTAACACCATTAAGCTTTGCTAAGTCTTGACTGATCACACACTCGTTTTTATCTTTATAAATATTGCCAACGATAATCTTTCTTTTTTCGTCTTTAAAGTCTTCTAATGCTTCTAAATCAGAATTTCCAATTAATTTAAAACTTGGACTTACAACCTTACCATCGTCATCGATATAAACCTCTAATGAATTATCATCATTCGCTAAATCTTCATCAATTGCTTTTAATGATGAAATTCCACTCATTGTCGATGTGAATAAGCTACTTTGAATGTATTCTGATTCCCCAAACTTCATATATTGTCTTGGTGTAATGTCTTCAAACTTAATATGACTTTGTCCACTATTAATTAAATCCTGAACCTTTTTCATATTTCGTTCTATTGTCACCTCTGTCCCAAACCTATTTCTATAATTCTCTATAATTCCCTTTGTCGTCGCATTAAGACTAAAAGCAACCATAGTAGACGATATAATCCCTAATAAAATAACTGCTATAATAAGGTTACGCCCCTTATTCCTTACAATGTTTTTCATTGCATTGACTATAATAAACAATTATACTCCTCCTTTTCTTAACAACATGATTCTAACACACCACATGTTAATCTAACGTTAAGGATTTAAACACCATATAAAATTCCGTTGATACATATGTATCACTCTCTACATATACAATACCATGGCATAATTCAGTAACGTGTTGTACTAAGTTCAAACCAATTCCATAGCCATCTTTTTTAAGGTGGTTAGCTCTATATTGATAGTCGAATATTTTATTCATATTATCTCTATTTATCCCTGGACCGTGATCTACCACTTTAATAATGACACTGTTATAAGCTTTATAGATTTTAATTTTAATATGGCTATTATCACCATATTTAATTGCATTTTCAACAAGATTAGATACAGCACGAAGTATTAATAACGATTTACCTTTTATATATAGCAAATTTTCTTCATCAATATCAAAGTCTATATTTTTATATTCTTTTTTATACGTTTCAAAAACTTCTGCACATATTAACGCAACATCTACGACTTCATTAAGTAATTCCGTGTTTGAATTGAGTGCCAATATATCATCTAAACTATTACTCATGGAATCAACTATCTTGACAAGTTCTGTCTGATTTTGTATTTGTAATTTACCTTTTAGTATGGCTAATGAATTCTTTTGTTCATGAGCAATATACGAATTGATATTGACTGATTCTCGTAATAAATTTGACACTTGCAGTGACATAGCATAGATTGTTTTTTTTATCCCTTTCAATTCGCTTTCTTGCGCATTTTCTTCTATGTTATTTTGCAAATTATCTATTGATGTTATAATTATTTCTTCAAATGATGCCATTAATCTTTGTGATATTTTCTTAGAGACAAATAATGAAATTATTAAAGTTAAGGTCATCACAGCAATAATAATACAGACGGTATTTTTAGATATTATTTTGTAATATTCTTCTTTTATTTCTATACTTGTTATTGTATTCTCATAAATTTCTATAGGATTTATATAAAATGGATCATTAGAATTATTTGGCATCTGATTTAAATCGTATGTATAATATAGTTCTTCTGTTCCTTTTTGATGACTATTCATTTGGTTGACTATAAAAAAACTTGCAATAAGAACGAGCGTAGTTAGTAAAAAAGAATATGTAAAGAGTATAAGGTTTAATCTTTTTGTGTAATTGACTGGTCGATGCATATTTTATACCCTCTTCCTTTAATTGTCTGTATTAATTCGATACCGACGGATAGTTTTAATTTTTTCTTTAGGTTTGAGATATGAACTCTTAATACCGAAGAAAATGGATCGAAGTATTCATCATAAATGTGTTCCGCAATATCTTCGCTTGATACAACATCCGGGTAACGCATTGCTATATATTCTAGAATATCAAATTCTTTACTTGATAGATTTATTTTCGTTTCATTATAATAGACTTCTCTTGTACGTGGATTCATTGTTATTTCACCGATTTTTAATTCATTCTTTACAAGACCATACGATCTCCTCATCACCGCTTGTATTCTCGCCCTTAATTCGATGAAATCAAATGGTTTCGTTATATAATCATCCGCACCTAAATCCAAACCTCTTGCCCTTTGTTCAATCTCTGTTCTAGCAGTTACGATAATAACAGGGGTTGATACTCCTATACTTCTTAAATCTTTTAAAACATCTAACCCATCATAATCTGGTAAATTTAAATCCAATAATATTGTATCGTATGAATTAATAGAAATTTTTTCTTCTCCTTCATTTGCACTATGGGCTAGATCACAAATCAAGCCATACTGAATTAAACCTTCTTTTATTGTTCGCGCTAACTCGTAATCATCTTCTATAATTAGTATTCTCATATTTAAAACCACCTTTTAAATTATATTATACCTTTTTCCTTGTTAATTTATTGTTAACCCTAAATAAATTTAATCATAAATACTTTTTTGGTATAAATAACAAAAATAATCTTCGAATTTAACAAACGATTTTTCTACTTTAACAAAGTTATTTCGCTTAAATTTAAACACATAACATTCTTACTAATGTTAATTTATAATCAATGACTTATTCTTTAGTTATCGTGTAGTTATCTTATTTAGTTTTATAGACGCTGACTTTCCCTTGTTTCTACAAGGTCATATCACTTCTCTTTAACAGTTATATTCCAACAAAATCATAGCCCATTATTGGAAAGTTCTATTTCATAACTGGAGAAATTATACTTTATTAATAATAAGTTGATGCTCAATATTGGTTTACATCTGTTATTAAGATATCAAAGCAATTCTTTTCTATGACTTATTATTAACATATTTTAATGAGTCTTTTGTTCTATTTATATCTTATGTAATCTGAGACTTAAGCAAATAAACCCCATCATTTGGGTATCCAAATAATGAGGTTTATAGAGTTCTAGTTCATATCAATAGGATGTTTCAAATGAATTTAAATATTTTTCTATTCCCTCTGTCATAGAGACAGCTAATTTTTTTTGATACTTGGCACTCTTTAATTGCCCTCTCTCATTAGCGTTAGAAATAAATCCGCATTCAACAAGAACTCCTAATGATTGTGTTGCCCTAACAACGTAAAAACTACATGTAGATATTTGTTTTCTCGTTCCTGTAACTGGCTTCATTGCTTCATGTATATATTCAGCTAAACGTTTTCCCTCTTCTGAGTTTTTATAATAAAAGACTTGAGATCCCCAAGCTGATGATGTTGATGAATTTAAATGGATACTCAAAAATAAATCTGGTTTATATTCATCGATTTTCATAACTCTTAAATACATGTCATCTTGTTTTGAATAATTATACGTTCTGTTCGTCATATCATTATCATCTGTCCGTGTTAAATAAACTGTAGCTCCTTTTGCTTCTAATTCTTCCTTGAGCGCAAAACATATTTTTAGATTGAGTTCATCTTCTTTAGTGCTTCCTACACTTGCACCATTATCCAATCCACCATGACCTGGATCGAGAACAATGACACGACCATAGAGGGTTTCAGTAATCGCAACTGATTCTGTTTGTTGTAATATAAAAACACATAAGAGACAAACGATTAGTATTGGGCATATTTTTTTCACTAGCATCACCTTTAGAAATATATGAGCGTAATGTCATTTTTATTCTTACCTCACAAAAATAAAAAATAAGGGGTAGCCCCTTATTTCATTTTCATACGACCTTGGATAACTCCACCTTCGTCAACTTTAATAATTTTTGTTGTCACATCACCTTTGATATGAGCTTGACTCATAACATAGATTTTTTCCTTTGCTAAGACATTCCCGATGACATCGCAATTGACAACAAGATCCTTACAAGTAATGTTACCATTAAATGTAGTGTTTTCAATTAAGTCAACGACATTAACACTTTCAATATCTCCCGTTAATTGACTGTTTCTTATTAATACACTGTTCGCTTTAATATTTCCTGCAATATGTCCACCAACCATTTTAACCATACCTGATGTTTCAATATTACCTTCTATAGAACCATAGATTTCAACATCACTTTCAGTTTTCAAATTACCAACGAGTTTAGCACCTTCTGATACAATAGTTGGTCCATATGTTGGTGTGACTTCATTCACAACTTCTACTGTCTCATATTGAGGTTTAATCGTTGTTGGTTCTTCTACTTGGTCAAAATATCTATCTAAGATTTTGTTTTTAATTTTGTCTTTCTCCATTTTGTCTCCCCTTGAAGTATTAATATAGGACAATTATACAACAAGTTTCGACAATTCACAATATTTTTCGGTTATAAACAAATGGTAACATTTTACAAATTCAAATAAAAAAAGATCCAATAAATTGAATCTTTTTTCGAAAAATTGATTTGATTAACGTTTTGAGAATTGTGGAGCACGTCTTGCTGCTTTAAGACCGTATTTTTTACGTTCTTTAACACGTGAATCACGAGTTAATAATCCAGCTGCTTTTAATACTGGTCTGTAATCAGAACCAGCTTCTAATAATGCTCTTGAAACTCCATGACGGATTGCTCCAGCTTGTCCGCTGTATCCTCCACCATAAACATTTACTGATACATCAAATTTACCCACTGTTCCAGTTAATTCAAGTGGTTGGTTGACGATCATTAATAATACGTCTGATGGTAAATATTCTTTCGCATCTCTACCATTAATTACGATATTACCTGCACCTGGTGTTAAAATAACACGTGCTACTGATGATTTTCTACGTCCAGTTCCTCTGTATTGTACATTAGCCATCTATCTCGTCCTCCTATCCCTTAAACTTTAATTCTACTGGTTTTTGTGCGGCGTGTGGATGTTCACTACCAGTGTATACAAATAATTTCATCCCTTGTTTTCTTCCAAGTGTGTTATGAGGTAACATACCTTTAACAGCTGCTTCTACGAATCCTGTTGGATCTTGATCTTGGAATTGGCGTGCAGTTTTAACTTTTAATCCTCCAAGCCATCCTGAGTGACGGTAATATTTAACTGAGTCTAATTTTTTACCTGTCATAATTACTTTTTCTGCATTTAAGATAATTACATAATCACCTGTATCTACATGTGGTGTAAAAGTAGGTTTATGTTTACCTCTTAATACAGTTGCTACTTCTGATGCTAAACGACCTAAAGTTAATCCTGCAGCGTCGATAACATACCATTTACGTTCAATTGTGGCTTCTTTAGCCATAGTTGTTTGTCTCATTTTAAATCCTCCTGTAGTTTCCGGGGCTACAATGTGTCTAAATAAGAACACTCTAATTATAGCAACATCGAAATTTTTGTCAATAAAATATTTATATTGATTTTATCAGTCTTTTTATTTTTTTTGTTTTCCTTTTCTAAATTCAATTCTATCAATTAAATTTAGATTTAAATCTTTAGCAAAATCATTCAGTTGTTCATAAATGACACCATTAAAGTCTTGTGGTGAATGAGCATCCACCCCTAAAACAACATCATTTCCTATCTCACTTGCGATTTGCCAAAAATGATGATTAGGATAAAGGTAAAGAATTTCACCTTTATTCTCTACAAGTCCTCTTCTTATTCCACCTCCGTTTAATTCAAGTGGAATATTTAAGTCCTTACACTTTTGACAGATACGACGACTAACAGTCATCATATCATTATCGTACTCTTTATACCCTAATAGGAAAATATCTGGGTGAGCAAGATATGAAAACAATTCTGATTCTAATGCTTGTTCTACATCGTTACAATATTGATACATTTCTTTTTTTGATAGTTGTGGTTTTCCATAATATCGACTGTGAATCGATTTTTTATGAAAATGATGTCCCAATATCAAATAATCTATTTCTCCATTGTCTAGCATTTTTTGGTAGTATGGGAAGTAGTTTTGAAATCCTTCAGCCTCAAATCCTTGATAGACAGAAATTTGATCGGCATATTTCTCTTTTAATGATGTTACATGATCTAAGTGTTCTTTCTTCTTAGGCATTGATAACCTCATATTTGGACCATTGCGAAGCATTGCTGATCCAAGTGATAAAATATCTCTACCACTTCTAATAAACGGTATCGCGCAAAATAAGTGCCATCTGTAGTGAGGGAGTGGAACGTGTTCACTAAACCCTATTCCATCTAACCCTTCATCTATAGCAGCAAGTACCATATCTTCTTCTTGACCAATTGCGTGTCCACAACGAAAAGTATGTGTGTGATAGTTATTTCTCATCGTAGATCACCTCCTTTAAATATAGTCCTTGTGGTTTTGCTTTGTAGAGACATTTCTTTTCTCCACAACTTTCTAGCATTTCCAACAAAATTTCCCAGGAAATACGATTTGCACCTACTTGGATAAGACCCCCAACGAGATGCCTTACCATGTAACGTCTAAATCCATTTCCCTCTAACGAGAATGTGATTATACCATCATTTTCGTCAATGTCAAATCCAAATAATGTTCTTATTGTATTTCCGTATTGATCATACGAACAAAAGGAAGCAAAATTATGTTCTCCTATGAAGATTTTTGCGGCTTCTCGCATCTTTTCTATATCTAATGGTCTTCCATATTGATAAATATAATTTGTTTCAAAAGGTGAATATTCTTTTGTACTGAGTTTATATTGATATATTTTTCTTTCTGCACTGTATCGTGAATGAAAATCTTCATCTACCTCTTCCACATGTTTTATATAAATGTCATTTGGCATAAAATGATTAATTGCTCTTTTCCATTGTTGTGGAGGTAATGATTTATGTGTATCAAAGTGAAACACTTGTGCTACACCATGTACTTTAGCATCAGTTCTCCCTGATGCATGAATTATTGTTTCAACTTCATTTATTTTTTTGATTGCTTTTTGGATTTCACCTTGTACTGTTCTATATTTATCTTGAACTTGAAATCCATGGAAATCACTACCATCATAGCTAACTATACATTTTAATCTCATTAGATAAGACTCAATGTTATTAATGTTCCTGTTACTAACAGAACACAAGTAAACGCAAGACTATCTGAGACTTGCCAATGAAGTTGTTTATAACGTGTTCTTTCTGCTTCAGGATTATAATTACGACTTTCCATTGCATTAGCTAAATCTTCTGCCCTTTGGAATGCCGAAATAAATAATGGAATTATAAGTGATACGATTGATAAGATTTTTTCTTTTAATGAACCTTCAGAGAATTCTACACCACGACTTGCCTGTGCCTTCATAATTCGTTGTGTTTCTTCTAATAATGTTGGAATAAAACGTAAAGCGATTGATATCATCATAGCAACTTCATGAGTTGGAAACCCAATTTTTTTGAATGGTGATAATAAATGTTCTAATCCTAATGTTAAGTCTAAAGGTTTTGTTGTTGCTGTTAAGATTGTCGTCATCATAATGATAAGAACCAACCTTATAAATATATATAGCGTTTGTATAATTGCTTGATCATATATTTTAATAATCCAGAATTGGAAAACGATATTTCCTCTTTGTATAAAGAACAAGTTAAACACAGCTAAAAATAGAATCATAAACAACATCGGTTTGATTGCTTTTAAGATTTGTGAGAATTTTAATTTAGATAATATTAATAAAAGGATAACAAATAAACCTAATATTCCATAACCTAAGAATCCTGCATCAAAGAAGACAGAAACAAGGAGTATGAGTAATGACCCTATTTTTAATCGTGGGTCAAGTTTGTGGATAAAACTATCTAGTGGTAGATATCTACCAATCATCATATTATTCATTGATTTCACCTCTTATTGCTTTGGCTAATTCATTAAGATTTTTAATTGAATGATCTATATGAAATCCATTTTGGTTTAATTGATGAATGAATGATGTAATTGTAGGTAAATCAATACTTAATGAAGATAAGTAATCTACTTTTTCAAATAACTCACTTGTTGCAACATGTTCTTCAACTTTACCTTTATTCATAACAATAACTTCATCACAATAACTTAAAACTTGATCCATATCATGAGAAACAATAATAACTGTCTTACCTGTTTCATTAATTCGTTTAAAAAGGTCTAACATATCTTTAGCCCCTTGTGGGTCTAATCCAGCAGTTGGTTCATCTAGAACTAAAATTTCAGGCTCCATAGCTAAAATACCAGCTATAGCGACACGTCTTTTTTGTCCACCTGATAATTCAAATGGCGATCTCTCAAGATAACTTTCATCTAAACCTACCAATGATAGAACTTCTTTAGCAATACTTGTTGCTTCTTCCTCTGTAGCACCAAAGTTTTTTGGTCCAAATATAACATCTTTAAGAATTGTTTCTTCAAATAGTTGATATTCTGGGAACTGAAATACAAGACCCGCCTTTTTTCTTAAACCTTTTAATGATGATGGTTTATCAGTTGCGGTAATAATGACATCTTCAATATTAACTTCACCAGCTGTAGGTAAAAGCAAAGCGTTAATATGTTGTATTAATGTTGACTTACCACTACCTGTATGACCGATTAAAGCACACATTGTTCCTTTTTTTATTTTTAGGTCTACTCCTTTTAACGCATGATATGCAAAAGGAGTATCAGGAGAATAAGTGTGTTCTACACTTTTGAATTCAATTGACATAATGTTTTCACCAACTTATCTTTATTTATATTTTCTTCTATGCTCAGCCCTTCAGCTTGTAAGAGTTGAGTTAATTTCAATGCGAATGGTATATCTAAACTTAATGATTTCATTTGTTGTGTTTTCATAAGAACATCTTCTGGTTTACCAAAATCTATGACTTGTCCTTTGTTTAAAAGGATAACATGATCAGCTAATGCTGCTTCCTCTATATCATGTGTGATAGATACGATCGTCATATTCTTATCTTTGTTTAACTGTTGAACCAATTGTGTTATTTCTTTTTTACCTCTTGGATCTAACATACTTGTTGCTTCATCTAAAATAATAATAGATGGAGACATTGCTAAAATA
The DNA here is from genome assembly GCA_947074115.1 of uncultured Erysipelotrichaceae bacterium. Lineage (GTDB taxonomy): Bacteria > Bacillota_I > Bacilli_A > Erysipelotrichales > Coprobacillaceae > CAMTOK01. The sequence goes on from CAMTOK010000056.1 coordinate 10,686, forward strand.
CCAGCAATTGCAACACGTTGCTTTTGTCCTCCAGACAATTTCGTTGGTTCGTGATCTAAGAACTCTAACATATTAACCTTTTTTGCGTATTCTAAGATAATACCTTCCATTGAGTTTGGATCAACACAATTGTTCTCTAACCCAAATGCAATATCATCTCTTACTGTAGCACCTATAAATTGATTGTCCGGGTTTTGAAAGACAATTCCAATCTTATTGCGGACATCGTATAACGTTTCGTATGTTAACTCAATACCGTCAACAACGATACTTCCTGATTTCTTTTCTAGTAATCCCATTAACAGTTTAGCAATTGTGCTCTTACCGCTACCGTTATGGCCTAATATAGCTGTATAGCTACCTTTTTTTATTGTAAACGATACATCATTTAATGTATGACTTCCTTCTTCGTAATCAAAAGAAAGATTGTTCACTTCAATTATATTTTCCATGACAATTCCTCCAGCATTACAATTTTATTATTATTCACATGTCTTGTCAACTGTATCAGTAATAAACAAGAAATACAAAAAAAAGATGAGTTAAAC
>CAMTOK010000057.1 GCA_947074115.1 uncultured Erysipelotrichaceae bacterium
TTTGATGTTGTTATTAACTTAGCGAAAAACGTTATTGGTACAAAACGTTATTTCTATATAGCAGTTATGTTTATTGCATTCTTCTTAACATTCTTTATGGATGTGAGTGCAATGATTATTATATTCTGTTGTTTAGGTATAGGTATTATTGAATTACTTATTAATCTTGTCAAAGATAATAAAATGAAAGGAAGTGAAGGTTAATGATCTTATTAAAATTATTCTTTGCTTTTATCCAAGTTGGATTATTTAGTGTTGGTGGAGGCTATGCAGCTATCCCATTAATTCAAGCACAAATCGTAGAGAACTTACAAATGATGACTATGGCTGAATTTACTGATTTAATTACGATTGCAGAAATGACACCAGGTCCAATCTCTATCAATTCAGCAACATTCGTTGGAACACGTTTAGCAGGTTTACCAGGAGCAATTATCTGTACATTAGGTTGTGTTATTCCAGCATTTATTATTTGTTTAACATTAGCTCACTTCTATTATAAATATAGAAAGTTTACTGGAGTTCAAACTGTTTTATCAGCATTAAGACCAGCTGTTGTTGCTTTAATTGCTTCAGCAGGGGGATCAATCCTTTTATTAGCGTTATTTAATGGAGGATTAGGTGATATCGCAATAAGTAACTTTAGAATAATTGAGTTTGTCTTATTTGTAGGTGGTTTAATTATTCTTAGAAAATATAAAGCGAGTGCCATATCAGTTATCTTTGGAACTGGGGTTATAGGAACACTCGTCTATGTATGTCTTCAATTTATGCAAACAATTAGTTAGTTATTGTTGTTTGAATAATATGAATGATTTTATTTAATTCTTGTGAGAGATATTTGTCCTTATGGTAAATAAGGTGAATATCTCTTTTTACTTGTATGTGTTCAACTGGAACAATACGTAATGTTCCAGTTTTTATTTCATCTAAGATAATAAGCTTAGACATAATTGCTAAACCTGAACCTTTTATAACAGCTTTTTTAATTGATTCAGTATTTGTACTTACCCATTTATTAATCATTTGAATATTATTTTGAGATAAGATTGTTTCATATTGATTTCTTGTATGACTTCCATCTTCTCTTGAAATATAAGCTTGTCCATTTAGGTCTTCTAATAGAATAGAGTCTTTATTAAAAAATGGATGTGTTTTACCAACAACGATGACAAGTTCATCTTTATAAAGAGGTATTTTAACAATGTCTTTAGATTTTACTAGTCCTTCAACGATTCCTAAATCAATATGACTAAGAAGAACTTCTTTTTCTATGTATTCTGTATTATTAATTGTCACTCTTAAATCAATATGATCAAATTCATTTTCTATAAGCATTGTTAATGAATCAAAGAAACATGTTCCTACAGAAACACTTCCACCTAGTTTAACAATTGGAGTATGTGATGCTTGTTTCATCATTGAATCAATATGATCAAAAGAATTAACTAAGTGACGTGCAGATTCCAAAAGGTCTTTACCCGCTTCAGTTAAATAAATTCTTTGAGATAATCTTTCAAATAGTTTAACACCATAATATTTCTCTAATTCTGATATTGCTTGTGATACGGATGGTTGTGAAATATATAATAATTCGGCTGCTTTTCTCATTTTTCCACATTCTGCAACAGTAATAAATATCTTTAAATGTCGTATTGTCATCTTGTTACCTCACTTATAATTTTATGCATTATACATATGTTTCCTTATTCTGTCTTTAATCATATCATTTTTGAAATAAAAATGATGTAAAGATAATTAAAAAACAAACAAAAAACTAAGAAAAAGAATTTATTTTGTCAAACGATATTTATTTTCGTCAATTCCCTAGATATGTTATAATAAGAGTATAAATCAGGATACTAGGAGGATAAAGATTTAGAAGTCAGTTTTTGTTGTGTAGTATGTTCATAGAATAAAAAAAGGGGAAAACGATTATGAAATTAGATGCTATGATGATTATTGATGTACAAGTAGGATTGATGAGAGCTCATCCATATAATGAGGAAAAGGTGTTAAAGACAATACAGGAATCAATCTTGTCTTGTCGTCAAAATAATATACCTGTTATTTATGTTAGCCATGACGGGGGAAAAGGTGACGTTTTGGAACAGGGGACACCAGGGTTTGAAATAGATGCTCGTGTTGAACCTATTGATGGAGATCATTTATTTATTAAAACAAAGAACAGTGCTTTTAATCAAACGGGATTAGAAGACTATTTAAATGAGAAGGGAATTAGAAATATTGTTGTTTGTGGATTACAAACTGAATTCTGTATTGATGCAACAATTAAGAGTGCTAATGAAAGAGGATTTAATATAGTCGCTTTAAGAGATGGAATCACGACATTTGATAATGCTTTCTTAAGTGCTAAAGCTTTAAACTATTATTATGAAGAAATGATTTGGGACAAAAGATATGCTGCGATAAAGTGTATAGATGACCTAGTATATTCTTCTTAAAAGATTATAGGTCCATACCTATAATCTTTTCTATTCTTTTTATAGTAAAGAAAAAGTTTTTCCATTACGATTTTCATTTAATGAAAATTTTACTTATGTTATTATTAGTATATACATAGGAATATAGTTATTAGTTATTTATCTTTTTTATGGAACAAAAAAAGAAAAGGGGACAAATTATGAAGAAATTATTGAAAGGAAAGTATTTTTTTGCGTTAACTTTAATATTTTTGATTGCTGGTATGTTCATACCAACAATGGGGACAGATGAAACACCAACTGTTGATTATACTTTAGAGAGTATTCTAAATAAGTATAATGTTTTTTCGTTTGGTGATGTCAGTGGAGTCCATATCGTAGGGCCTGTCATTGCAGGAGGAGATTTGTATAGAGCAACTGCAATAAGTAGTGATAAAGTGGTAACGATAAGCCCAGATAATGGGTTTATATTTAGTGATTACCATGCGGGTGTTTCTTCATATATACAAGGAAGAATATATCCAAATTCAAGACCTGGTGCTGGATACGAACCTGCATTTGTGCCTAAGCAGTATATTGGTACTGCAAATTCATATGAAGTTAGAGCCGGTAACGATGTTTATATTAATGGGTACGAGTTTCCATATATTTATGGCAGTCAATATAGAGGGATTGAACAAACGGACACATTGATTGATTGGGAACAAGCGCTTTTAAGTATACAATCACAAGCGAGTGATTTGTTGAATGCATCAACTAGACATATTACTTTAGATGATGTTATGGATCGTCTAGAACATAGTAACCCAGTAAAAGTTGTTTATGTTCAGGATGGAGAATATGTCACAATTGATGATGATGTTTTAGATGAAATTAATTATTTTGTTTTAGTTTGTGATGATTTAGCAACGGATTCTAATATTGTTATCAATATCGGAAGAAGTGGTTCTTTTGACATGCCTGGTGTTAGGGTGTCAGACAGTACAGATGATATTGGGATAAATGTAGCGACACCTGATTATTCAACTGATGGTCAAGGAACTGGTGTTGTCTTCAATATTCCTAATGCATCAACTTTAACATTCCCAAATAATAGTGGTAATGGGTTGGGACATTTAATAGCGCCTCAAGCTGATGTTTACAATTTACAAGGAACATATACTGGATGTCAGATTGTTAAGAATTTCTATTCTACGTCAGAAGGACATATGTTCCCATATAATGCTTCGTTAACCTTAGATCCAAATATAGTCGCTGTTGTGGTAAATAAAGTTTGGGATGGTACACCTCAATCTTCTGCAACAATCAACTTATATGCAAATGATGTCATTATTGATACAGTAGAATTAAATGCTGATAATAATTGGAAACATATATTTGGTGGGTTAGATAAATTTGATGCTGATGGAAAACTTATTGATTATTCGATCGGAGAAAATAAAATACTAGGTTATAAACCTACGATTACAGAAAACTCTGATTTGAACTTCACTATTACAAATACAGAAACTGATACAACTTTAGTGAAAGTAAGTAAAGTGTGGATCGGGACAGAAAAAGAAAGTGTTACAATCAATTTGTTAGCTAATGGTGTATTGGAAGACAGTGTTATACTCACAAAAGATACAAATTGGACACATACATTTGATAATCTTCCAATTTTAGACGAAAATGATCAAGAAATTGAATATTCATTAGAAGAAGTATCCATTGATGGGTATACATCAATGGAAAGCGGAGATATCGTTAATGGTGTTATTTTTACAAACACAGAAGTGACATCAGTAGATGTAGAAAAGAAATGGGTGGGAACACCAGGAACAAGCGCAACTGTTAATTTACTTGCAAATGATGAAATCTATGCAACAATCACATTAGATGCAACAAATGAATGGAAACATACATTTAAAGATTTACCAGTTAAATTAACAAATGATTCAAATCCTATTGAATATAAAATTCAAGAAGTAGAAATGGATGGATATCACCCAACATATGGTGGGAACATCACAAGTGGTGTGATCATTACAAATACAGAAGTGACATCAATAGATGTTGAAAAAGTATGGGTAGGAACACCAGGTACGACTGCAATAATTAATTTATATGCAGATGATGTCTTAAAAGGAACTGTTGAATTAAATGATTCAAACGATTGGACACATTCATTTAAAAACTTACCAGTTTATAGAGAAGATGGGATCAACAAGATTGATTATCAAATTCAAGAAGTCAAAATGGATGGTTATTTAAGTGTTATAACAGGAGATAAAAATTCAGGTTTTGTTGTTACAAATACAGAAGTGACATCTATTGATGTAGATAAGAAATGGGTGGGAACACCAGGAACAAGCGCTACAATCAATTTACTAGCTGATGGGGAACTTTATGCAACAATTACGTTGGATGCAACAAATGAATGGAAATACACATTTAAAGATTTACCTGTTAGACAAAGTGATGGAAAAACAGAAGTTAGTTATACAATTCAAGAAGTTAATATCGATGGATATCATCCAACATATAGTGGGAATATCGCAAATGGTATCACGATCACAAATACAGAAGTGACATCAGTAGATGTAGAAAAGAAATGGGTGGGAACACCAGGAACAAGCGCTACGATTAACCTTCTTGCTGATGGGGGAATTTATGCAACAATTACATTGAATGCAACAAATGAATGGAAACATACATTTGATCTTTTACCAGTAAGACAAAGTGATGGAGAAACAGCGATTGTCTATACAATTCAAGAAGTTAATATTGATGGATATAAACCATCATACAATGGAAATGCGACAGATGGATATGTAGTCACAAATACAGAAGTGACATCAATTGATGTTGAAAAGAAATGGATTGGAACACAGGGAACTCATGCAACAATGAATCTCCTAGCAGATAATATTATCTATGCAACTGTTACATTAGATTCAACAAACAATTGGAAACACACATTTAAAGATCTACCAGTTAAAAATACTGAAGGAGTTAATGTTGTCTATTCAGTTCAAGAAGACAATACAACAGGATATACACCTTCTTACGGTGGAAATGCAACAGAAGGATTTGTTGTAACAAATATTGAACTTATCGCATTTGATGTTGTTAAAGAATGGAAGGGAACACCGGGAACGAGTGCAACTGTCTATTTAGAAACAAATGATGTTAAAGGGACAGCGATTGTATTAAATGAAGAAAATGGATGGACACATTCATTTACTCAATTACCAAAATACGATAGTTCATATAAAGAAATTAAATATAAAATTATAGAAGATCAAATTGATGGATATAAAACAAATGTATCAGGAAATACAACAGATGGCTTCGTTGTCACAAATACTGAAATAACATCAGTAGATGTTGAAAAAGTATGGATTGGAACACCAGGGGCAAGTGTCACTGTCGAATTACTTGCAGACGGAGTCTTAATTGATAATGTAACACTAAATGCTTCAAATGGATGGACACATACATTTGAGGAATTAACTGCGAAACGTGCTGATCATACAACACCAATCGAATATACAGTTAAAGAAATTGAAATCGATGGTTATGTATCAAAAATCACAGGAAATCAAACAAATGGTTATATTATTACGAATACAGAAGTGATTTCATTCGATGTCACTAAAGAGTGGGTTGGTACAAAAGAAGACCAAGCAGTCATTTATCTTGTTACGAATAATGTAAAAGGACCTGCGATAATCTTAAATGAAGCTAACTCATGGAAGTATAGTTTTAAAGATTTACCAGTGAAAGATGCGAGTGGTAAAACTATTGATTATAAAATAGAAGAAGACTTCATTCCTGGATATACAACAATAATTAATGGATCAGTTAATGATGGATTCGTAGTTAAAAATACAAATTCATTAGCGACATCAGTTGCTGTATCTAAAGTATGGATCGGTGCTGCAGGTGATTTGGTTACAGTTGAGTTATATGCAGATGGCGTAAAAGTAGACACTGCTCACTTAACGAGTGATAACGGATGGAAACATACATTCTATGAATTGCCTAAAGTTAACTTATCGACAGGTAAAAATATCAAATATGAAGTTAAAGAAATTGCGTTAGATGGTTACACAGGAAGTATGAGTGGTAATGCAGATGACGGATTTGTCTTTACAAATACGAATATTACAAAACGTGATGTTCATGTTAATAAAGAGTGGATTGGTAAAGGTTTAGATTCAGTAACTGTTTATCTTTATGCTGATGGAGTCAAAGTTGATGAAGTAGTATTAAATGCTCAAACAGAATGGAAACATACATTTACAAATTTACTTCAATATAATGCAACAACAGGTAAACTTATTGATTATACTGTTGCTGAAGAAGATTTAACACATTATTCAGCTGACATAACAGGGAATATGAATGATGGTTATACAATTACGAATACCAATACAGAAGTATGGGTAGCAGGAATCAGTAAAGAATGGTTTGGACCAAAAGGTGCAAGTGCAACTGTTCACTTATTTGCTGATGGAGTTAAAATTCAAACAGCGATTCTTAATGAATCAAATGGATGGACTATGTCATTTGAAAATCTTTATAAGTATGATCAAGTGACAGGTAAAGAAATTATCTATACTGTTGAAGAAGAAGCATTAGATAACTATGAAAGTTCTTATTCAGGAGATATTGAAAATGGATTTGTCGTCTTGAATATTAATACAGAGATTGTTAAAATTGATGTTTCTAAACAGTGGGTAGGACCTATGTTAGATCAAGTTGTTATTTACTTAACTGCAGATGGTGATATTATGTCAAGTGTTGAGTTAAGTGCATTAAATAATTGGAGTGCAACATTTGATAATCTACAAAAATATCATGAAAATGGTGATGTGATTGTTTATGATGTTGTTGAAGAAAGTTATTTAAATTATACAAGTGAACGTACAGGGAATTTAAATGATGGATTTGTCTTTACAAATACAAACGAAGAAACAATTTCATTAGATGTTTCAAAAGAATGGATTGGACCTAAACAAAGTGAAGCAACAATCTATTTATACGCAGATGGTGAAATGGTGAATACAGTTGTCTTAAGTGAAACAAATGAGTGGAAACACACATGGACATCATTACCAAAATACAATCATGATGGATCATTAATCGTTTATACTGTTGATGAAAAAGCAATGAACCATTATGAAACAACGATAAAAGGAAACAGTGAAACTGGATTTGTTGTCACAAACAGACGTGTTGAAACACGAGATATCAGTGTTGATAAAATCTGGGTTGGAGACAAACAAGATTCAATCACAGTCTCATTATTAGCTAATGGTGTAACAACACAAGTTGTTAAGATAACAGAACAAGATAAATGGCATTATGAGTTTGTTAACTTACCTAAATACGATCAATTAGGTAAAGAAATTGTTTATACAATTTCAGAGAATCCTATCACTCATTACACAAGTGAGATTACAGGGAATCAAAATGCTGGATTCGTCATTACGAATACACAAAAAGCAGTGGTTTCATTCTCAATTGAAAAAGTTTGGTACGGACCTAAAACAAGTAGTGTAACAATTGATTTATTCGCTAATGGTCAAGTTGTTCAAACATATTCATTAGGTGAATTTAATCAATGGAAAGTTCAAGTTAATGATTTACCTGTTTATGATTCTTTAAATCAAGAAATTATTTATACAGTTAAAGAAAGACCAATGGATCTTTACGAAAGTGAAGTTTATGGAGATGCTCAAACAGGTTTTATAGTTGAAAATATTCACTTCAGTGTCTTAGGAAGTGAAGGAAGCGATGATGTCATAGATGCACCAGAAACATCAGATTCAAATTATCAATTGTTATTTGGATATACAACGATGATGGTGTCATTAGCGGGAATGTGGGTTTTAAGAAAGAAAATAATATAAAATATAGAAAGGGGTTTCAAAACCCCTTTTTTGTATAGGAATTTATACCTCTTTTATAAGAAAACATATATATATTTCTAACTATCTTTGTTAAAATATATATATTAGACAAGAAGGAGGATATTATGAATAGCCAATTATTAAGAGAAAAACTTATTCAAGGTGACTATGATGACAAACTTATTGATTTATATGTAGATGAAAGTCTTTTATCTAGACAAAAAAATCGATATGTAGAAGCAATTGATCAATTTGTTCACTTGTATGGAGAACAAGATATCTCTATCTTTAGTGCGCCTGGTAGGAGCGAAGTTGGAGGAAATCATACAGATCACCAACATGGAAAAGTGATTGCTGCTGCAATTAACTTAGATGCAATTGCTGTTGTATCGAAAAGTGATTTTATTAAAATTTTATCTGATGATATAGATATATCAAGAATTGAATTAAATGATTTAGAAAGAAATACTGAAGAATTTGGAACATCAGAATCACTAGTAAAAGGTGTCCTTGCACGTTTACAAGAACTTGGATACAACATTGGTGGATTTGTATCGTATATGACGAGTGATGTTTTAATGGGAGCGGGATTATCTTCAAGTGCTGCATTTGAGGTGTTGGTAGGAACAATTATCTCTGGTCTTTATAATGATATGAAGATTGATCCTGTATTGATAGCTCAGGTTGGGCAGTATGCTGAAAATGTCTATTTTGATAAACCATGTGGTCTTATGGATCAATGTGCTTCTGCTGTAGGTTCATTAATTCATATAGATTTTATTGATATTAAAAATCCAAAAGTAGAAAAGATAAATGTTGATTTCTCATCATTTAAACACAGTTTATGCATTGTTGATACAAAAGGATCACATGCGAATTTAACTGGAGATTATGCTGCTATTCCTGCTGAAATGAAAAGTGTTGCAAAAAGTTTAGATGAAGAGTTCTTAAGTGATGTTGATGAAGATAACTTTTATAACAATATAGCTCAGTTAAGAGAAACATGCGGAGATCGTTCAGTCCTAAGAGCGATTCACTTATTTGAAGAAAACAAAAGGGTAGATCAAGAAGTTGCTGCATTATTAAATAACGACTTTGAGACATTTAAAGCTGTAGTGAAGGAATCAGGAGACTCATCATATAAGTTCTTACAAAATGTATATACTCACCATGATGTCCAACAACAAGCTGTTTCATTAGCGCTAGCAATGAGTGAATCAATTATTAAAGATGCAGGGGTATGCCGTGTACATGGTGGTGGTTTTGCAGGAACAATACAAGCATTCGTTAAAGATGAAGAAGTCCCTAACTATAAAAAAAGAATTGAACAAGTCTTTGGAGAAGGTGCATGCCATGTCTTAAAAGTACGAAAATATGGAGCTATAGAAGTGATTAAATAGTTCCCAATAATAATAAAAACAACGAGGTGAATTATGAGTACAAAAACATTATTTTATAAAAACGATCAAATAGAAATACATGAATATTCATTGAAAAATGATTATATAGAATTAAAAGTCATTGATTTTGGAGCGACAGTAACAGAATTAAAAACAAAAGACAAAGATGGACAATTTGAAAATATTATTGCATCATTCGATGAACCTAAAGATTATATAGAACAACCCGGTCCTTATTTAAATGCTATCGTAGCACCTGTTGCTGGAAGAATCGCAAACGGTCATTATGAATTAGATGGAGTAGACTATCATCTATCAATTAATAATGGTGTTAATCATCTTCATGGTGGAGAAACAGGTGTTTCTAAACAAGTATTTGATGTTAAGGAAGAAGAAAATCAATTGATTATGACACTAAGAACAGTACATTCTGCTGATGGATTTGTTGAAGGTGAATTCTCATATCAAGTGATTTATTCAATAGATGGATCTAAATTAAAGATTGATTATCTTGGTGTACCACCTAAAAAGTCTATTTTAAATATGACAACACATCTTTACTTTAATCTTTCAGGAGATTTAAAAAGATCAATTGAATCACAAGAATTATGTATACCAACACAAACGAAATTAAAAATACATGATGATGGTTATCCTTATGTAGAAGAACCAATACAAAAAGAAAGTGCATTTGATTTTAATCACTTAAGTCAAATTGGTGATCGTATATCTAAGGGAAACCCTGAATTTGCTTTAACAAAAGCGTTAGATACACCATTTAAATTAGAAAATGGTTTCCTAGAACTTAGAGATCCTCTTTCAAAAAGAAAAATGGTTATGACAACAGATGCACCTAGCGTTGTTGTCTACACTGCCAATTACTTTGATGATGCATTGTTATTGAATGGTGGAAAAAAAGGATATGAACTGTGTTCAATCGCATTAGAAACAGAAGATGTTCCTAATGGTATTAATATTTATAAATCACAAAACTATAATGTCTATACACCAGCAAATCCTTATAAACAAACAACAGTATATGAATTTTCTGTCGTAGAATAGAAGATAATTTCAATAAAACTCTAACTTTATGTTAGAGTTTTTTCAATTTCTATAAAATGAGTAGAGCGCTTACATTTT